>NZ_JAWHOO010000029.1:0-57433 GCF_032586855.1 Pseudomonas syringae group sp. J254-4
CACAGGTCTGCGCCGCACCGCACATTCAAGAGCTGACGCAGAGCGTCCAGAACGGCATTCCCACGCTGGAGCGTGCGCAACGATAATCGTCAGAGCACCATCGTGCCAATGCTCCGCGTTGGCATGCATTTCGTGACGCTCCGCGTCACAGATCTACAGCCTTGTCCGGTAGCAAATGCAGCCGAGACAAGGTTTCAGTAGCAACAAAAAAAGCGGCTACCTCTCGATAGCCGCTTTCCATTTACCGCACTAATGCATCACTTCGGCAGTTTGAATGCCATCACGTAGTCACCCTGTTTGGTGCCCAGTGAACCGTGACCGCCTGCCACGACCAGCACGTATTGCTGACCGTCCTTGCCGGTGTAGGTCATCGGTGTGGTTTGGGCGCCTGCTGGCAGGCGACCTTCCCACAGCTGTTTGCCGTTACGTACATCGTAGGCGCGCAGGTATTGGTCAAGCGTACCGCTCAGGAAGGCCAGACCGCTCGCCGTTGTGATCGGGCCACCCAGGCTTGGAACGCCCATGGTCAGCGGGATCGGGATTGGCGAACTGTCACGCACGGTACCGTTCTTGTGCATCCAGATGGTTTTGTGGGTGGTCAGATCGACCGCCGCCACGTAACCCCACGCAGGGGCCTGGCACGGCAGGCCCATTGGCGACAGCAGTGCTTCCAGGATCACGCCATAAGGTGCGCCCTTGTTCGGCTGCACGCCTTCGGTTTCGCTCTTGCGGCCAGGTCCGCCTTCGACTTCGGCAGCAGGTACCAGCTTTGAACGGAACGCCATGTAGCTAGGGTTGACGAAGGCAATCTGACGAACCGGGTCGACGGAAATACCGCCCCAGTCGAACACGCCGAAGTTACCCGGATAAACAATCGAACCCTGCAGCGAAGGCGGCGTGAACGGGCCGTCGTAGCGCAGCGACTTGAAGTCGATCCGGCACATCATCTGGTCAAATGGCGTCACGCCCCACATGTCGCGCTCTTTAAGCGGCGGCGGCATGAAGTTCAGGTCGGACTTGGGCTGGGTCGGCGAGGTGTGATCGCCTGCAACAGCGCCTTGCGGAACCGGTACTTCGTTGATCGGCACAATAGGCTGACCGGTGCTGCGGTCCAGCACGTAGATGCTGCCCTGCTTGGTCGATGCCAATACCGCCGGCTTCACACCATCAGCAGTTTTCATATCCAGCAGGGTCGGTTGACCGCCCACGTCCATGTCCCACAGGTCGTGGTGGGTGAACTGGTAATTCCAACGTACGCGACCGGTCGCGATGTCCAGTGCAACCAGGCCCGCACTGTATTTCTCGGAATCCGGCGTGCGGTCGCCGCCCCATTGGTCAGGCGTCTGGTTGCCCATCGGCAGGTAGATCATGCCGAGCTTTTCATCGACGCTGAACATGGACCACATGTTCGGCGAGTTGCGCGTGTAGATCTTGCCTTCGGCAATCGGTGCAGTTTCTTCCGGATTGCCGCTGTCCCAGTTCCACACCAGACGGCCAGTGTGCACGTCGTAGGCACGGATCACGCCGGACGGTTCGTCCATGGAGACGTTATCGGTAACGTGGCCGCCGATGATCACCAGGTCTTTGGTCACTGCCGGTGGCGACGTGGAGTAGTAGCCGCCCGGAGCGAAGGTGCCCATGTTGGCGGTCAGGTCAACCGAACCCTTGTTGCCGAAGTCTTCACACATCTTGCCAGTATCGGCGTTCAGCGCGATCAGACGGGTGTCGGCAGTCGGCAGGAAGATTCTGCGCGGGCAGGCAGCACTGGCAGTGGCCGTGCCGTCAGCAGCCGGGACCGTCTGGCTTTGCGCCGGGGCGCTGGCTGCATAGGCTGCGTCGTCATGATAAGTGACGCCACGGCAGGTCATGTGCGCCCAGCCTTTGAAGTTTTTCGCATTCTGGGTGCTGAGCTTCGGATCGAAGCGCCAGATTTCCTTGCCCGAATCCGGATCAAGCGCGATTACCTGGCTGTGCGGCGTACACACGTAGAGCATGCCGTTGACCTTGAGCGGAGTGTTCTCGGCAGTGGTTTCACCCGGGTCGTTAGGCCCAGGGATGTCGCCAGTGCGGAAGGTCCAGGCCGGTTCCAGTTTGTTGACGTTTTCCGGGGTGATCTGCGCCAGTGGCGAGTAACGATCACCGAATGCGGTGCGGCCGTAGGACTGCCAGTCGCCGTCAGGCATGGCCGGAGCGGTGTTGGTGGTACCGGCAGTTTCGCGGTCCAGTTGGCCTTCGATACGGCCAGGGTTGGTGAACTGGCTCGCCAGCGCGGTCAGACCGGCCAGCACGACAGCAACGCTCAATGCGCCAGTGCCCAGGCGCGCCGGGCCATTGCGCAGCAGTGGCTTGCGGAACCACGGCAGCAGCAGGACGATGCCCAGTGCGAACCACAGCGCCAGGCGCGGCACCAATTGCCACCAGTCGAGACCGACTTCCCACAACGACCATACGGTGCTCGCGAACAGCAGCAGTGCATACAGGCCAAGTGCAGCAGCACGGCCGGTCATCAGCAACACGCCGGTCACGGCAAAACCGATACCCGCCAGCAGGTAATACAACGAGCCATTCAGTTGCAGCAGTCGGGCACCACCGACCAGCAAGGCCAGCCCCATCAACAGGATCACCAGCCCGAGCAGGGTCGGCAACAGGCGATTTCTATTTGAAGCACTGTCAGTGCTCATAATGCGAATCTCCGCGAGAAGTAAGTAGTTGATATCTTGTTTTCATGTACGCCGCCGACCCTGGCAGCATTCCTTGAGGCTGTTTATTGAAACGAATCACCGACGGTCGAATTCAACGTCACACAGAACACGGTTGCCCATTCAGCGCGGCCCGGTCATTGATTCGTAGACCATTGCCGCCCGAATTCGTGCATAGGCGTTTATTCAGCGGAGCCTCTTCAGAAAGGAAACCTGCAATCCTTAAACGCGCAATGATAGGACGCTAACGATTTTTCTAAAAGCCATAAACCTGACATGGATCATTGCAAGGTCGGCAACAGTGCCTCAAGCCGACTGTGTTTTATGAAAGCGCGGCGCTTACAATGGCAGACTTTTCGGGAAGACCAGCGCGTTCCAGAAAGCTGTTCAGGCTGCTATCCCTCTTCATCAGCTTCAAGGCTCATCATGACAACACCCAATTCCGATCCGCTGCACGGCGTCACGCTGGAGCAGATTCTCAGGGCTCTGGTCGAACATTACGAATGGTCCGGCCTGGCCGAGCGTATCGACATTCGCTGCTTCAAAAGCGATCCAAGCATCAAATCCAGTCTGACTTTTCTGCGCAAGACACCTTGGGCGCGTGAAAAGGTTGAAGCGCTGTATGTGAAGTTGCATCGCGGCAAGGGCTGGTAACAGGCCCGCCAGAAAAGCCCGGCATGGACGCTGGAACTCAAGGATAACGATTGATGCACCGCGAACACTCAACTGCGCAGGGACAGCGCTATTACACCCTTGTTGCAGCCTGCCTCGGCTGGTCGGGGCTGGTCATCCAGCTGTACCTGATCTTCATTGGCCGTTATGCCGATCACGCCAGTCTGCTGGGCGGTCTGGTGCGGTTTTTAAGTTTCTTTACCGTACTGACCAACACCCTTGCAGCCGTTGCGCTGAGTTGTGTCCTGACGTCGCGGCAGTCGGCAGGCCACCGTTTTTTCCGGCATCCGGTGGTGTGCGGCGGTATTGCGGTGAGCATTGCGCTGGTGGGCATCGCTTACAACATTCTGTTGCGCCATCTGTGGCACCCGCAAGGCTGGCAGTGGGTGGCCGATGAGTTGCTGCACGACATAATGCCGCTGGCGTTCGTACTGTACTGGTGGCTGTACGTGCCCAAAGGCGCGTTGCGCTTGAGCCATGTACCGCTGTGGGCGATCTATCCGATCATCTACTTCGCCTACGTCCTGCTGCGTGGTCACATGCTTGGTGACTATCTGTATCCGTTCATTGACGTCGGCACGATCGGTTTTCCAAAGGCATTCATCAACGCGCTGGGCGTGCTGCTCGGGTTCGTGCTGGTTGCACTGTTGTTGCTTGGGGTCGACAAATGGGCGGCTCGTCGTAAGGTGTGAGTCGCCCAGGCTTGCCTACTCTTCAGTGCCGTCCAGCTTCCAGTAGCCAGCGGCCTTGACGAAATCCTCTTGCAGGCCGAACTCATCGAGCAGCACACGGCGCAGCTTGCGTGACAGCGCGGATTCGGTCGCGACCCACGCGTACAGCTTGCCCTCGGGCATCTCCAGGCGGCGTGTGACGTCCACCAGGCTCTGCTCGCCGCGTACGATCCAGATCACATCGACCTGTGCGGCGCTGTCGAACACCTGCTGTTCCTGCGGGTTGGCCACTTCGACCACCACCAGCGCAGCACGGTTGGCGGGCAGCGACTCCAGGCGTCGAGCGATGGCGGGAATCGCCGTTTCATCGCCGATCAGCAGGTAGCTGTCGAACATGTCCGGCACCACCATCGAACCCTTTGGCCCTGCGATGTGCAGAAATTGCCCCGGTTCAGCCTGAGCCGCCCAGGTGGCAGCCGGGCCTTCGCCGTGCAGAACGAAGTCGATATCCAGCTCACCGCTGCTTTCGTCATAGCGACGCGGGGTGTAATCGCGCATCGGCGGACGTGGTGCGTCCTTGTCGCTGGTAGCGGTCAGGTCTTCCAGGGCAGCCTGTTCTTGCGCTGTCTGCGGGAAAAACAGTTTGACGTGGTCGTCTGTGCCCAGGCTAATGAAGCCTGCCAGTTCCGGGCCCTGCAAGGTAATGCGGCGCATCAGCGGAGTCAGCTCTGTGACCCGCAACACTTGCAGCTTGCGACGCTTGAGCTCATGCATGACCCGATGGATTGCTTGTGGCGAATTCATACGCTTGCCTCCGACGCAGGTTGAGGTCCGTCGACAACGGCCTTGGCAGTGGTGTTGAGCAACTCGCTGACCCGCAGAATTTCTTCCGGTGTCCAGCGGCCGTGGTGCATATGCAACGCGTGGCGCAGGTTATGCACGGCTTCAAGAACTTCCGGCGGTCGATCATGGCCGCGCAATGAGCGCTTGGTCACGCCGATACGCATCCGCACACCTTCCAGCGCCACGGCCTGATCCTGCAGTGACTGGCGACCCGCATCGGTGATGGTGTAGAGCTTCTTGCCGGCCTGGGCATCGCCGACCACCATTTCGCTTTCTTCAAGAAACGTCAGGGTGGGGTAGATAACGCCGGGGCTGGGGCAGTACGCACCTTCGAACAGACCTTCGATCTTGCGGATCAGGTCATAGCCGTGGGCGGGCTGTTCGGCGATCAACGCCAACAGCAGTAATTTCAGATCGCCAGGGGCGAAAACCCGAGGGCCACGTCCACCGCGTTCACGGCCCGGGCGTTTTTCAAAGCCGTCGCGGTCATCACCTGCTTCACGAAGATGCGGCGGACGGTGGTGGGGAGGGTGTTTGTCTTCACGCATGTTTTTGATCTCTGGTTACACGTTAGATATACCTTAAGATATATCTAAACTTATTCACAGAGTCGGCAGACGAGCGGTCGTTAACGGTCAGGCACCCTTGGGTGGGTCGGGAAGTGGGGTATTGCACATCGCCTGCCCATGATTCTCCAGGTACGGGGTCAGGATCGGAGCCATGCCTTTGAGTACCTGCACCGGCAGCGCCGAAGTAAAGCGAAAGCCTTCGGCGGCGCGCCCTGGCACGAACGCGGTCAATGCGCCGAAGTGGTTGTCGCCGATATAAAACACAAAGGTCGCCGTGCGATTGATCGCCCTGGAACTGAGAATGCGTCCGCCTGCGCCAATGCTCTCGATCCTGTTATCACCCGTGCCGGTTTTGCCGCCCATCGCCAGCACGCTGCCGTCCTGCATCTTGAAGGTGCCTTGCACACGCTTGGCGGTGCCGCCATCCACCACCTGCGACAAGGCTTCGCGCATTGCCGCGGCAACTTCTGATGGCAGCACGCGCTGGCCCAGCTCCGGGTTGATGGTCAGTTCGGTGTCGTAAGGTGTATCAGCAGCAAAATGCAGACTGTCGATACGCACGGGCGGCAAACGGATGCCATCGTTCTGGATAATGCCGATCAGCTCGGCCAGCGCCGCCGGGCGATCACCCGAGCTGCCGATAGCCGTTGCCAGCGATGGCACCAGATGGTCGAACGGATAGCCCACGCGCTGCCAGCGCTGTTCGATATCCAGAAACGCTTCGACCTCCATCATGGTCCTTACGCGACTGTCGCGAGCGCTTTTGTGGCGACTCTTGAACAGCCAGCCGTAGACTTCCTGACGCTCGTAACGACTGGCGGCCACGGCGTCCTTGAATTGTGCTTCAGGGTGTTTGAGCAGGTAGCCCACCAGCCACAGCTCCAGCGGGTGGACGCGGGCGATGTAGCCTTGATCGGGCAAGTCGTAAGTCCCCGGCCCATAGCCCTTGTACAAGTCGGCAAGACGCTTGTCGGTCAGCTTCGAGGTTGCTTTCGGCTCATCCAGATGCGCGCGGATGAACGCGTTGAACGTCGCTTGATCAGCCCCAGGCAGCAAGTAGCGATGCACGGCAGCCAAGCGGATGGCCGTGGGATGGATACCGTCCAGAAAAGTATCGAGGCGTTCCTGAGTGGTCTTTTCCTTGTAGCGTTTCCAGAAGCGCAGCAGGAACACCGTGCCCTCGCGGTCGGCAAACTGCGCGAGGTATTCCTGACGGCGCGGGTTGTCGTCATCCTTGAGCAACTCGGCACTGTTGTTGGGTGCCTGATATGTGCTGTAGCGCACCACATCGCGCATCAGACGAATGAACGGCAGGTTGATCGACTCACGCAACGACTCGCGCAGGGTTGGAATCCGCTCGTTGTCTTCGCGCCGGAAATTATTGAAACGGTGCATGCCGCCACCGGTGAAGAACGCTTCTGCGGGGCTGGCCGAATAGGTGCGGTCGAGTGCTGCCGACAGCATCTTCGCCAGGTCATGGTCCTTGTTCAGCAGCAGATAATCCACCGCCCAGCGGGTCAGCCGATCCGGTTCCTCGACAGGGATTTTGCGCAATTGCGCAGGGTTCAGGCTCGCATAGCGCCCATGCAGTTCGGCGATGATCTCCAGATACGTCGTCAGCACGCGCATCTTCGCCGTCGAGCCCAGCTCCAGCTTGCTGCCTTCGTTGATATCGAACGGCTGATCAGTGCTGTCGGTCTGGACCCTGACCCGCGAGCCGTCCACGCCGCGTTCAAACAGCGTGAAGCTGTAGCGCACCTGCGTTGTGCTGGCCGGGGTCAACAGGCGCTCGCCCATCAACCCGATCCTTGCGGCAAACTCAGGGTTGGCCAGGTCACGCAGGTATTGGCTGACGCTGCGCTGCAATTCGCCGTGCAAGGTGCTGGTGGCCGATAGATCAAGACGGTCCAGATCGTAAAGCGGGCGATTGAGCAGGTTCGACAGACGAGTGCGCGCGACACTGATGCCCTTGTTGGTTTCGATAGGCTGAATGGTCGGCTGCTGTGCCCAGTCACGGTAGGTAACCTGGACTGCCAATGCGGCATCGGCCAGCGGTTGATCAATGACATTGGCCTGGGCCAGCAGGCGTAGGTGGCTATCGGTCAGGTCCGCCAGTTCCAGGCGACCCTTGGCCAGATAATGCGACGGACGACGCTGAGCAATGACCAGTGACAGCACTTCGCGCAGGGCCAGTGCCTTATCGGCCAGCCGTTGTTTGTCAGTCGGGCTGGAGGCCAGTAATTCATTGGTTTTGGCAAAATCCGCACCGAACCACACCCGCAACCCTTCGGCCAGCCCGTGCACTTCACCGTGCCCCGGCACCGCGGACAACGGCACGCTGTTCAGGTAATCACGCACCACCCGTTGGCGTACCGCAAGGGTCTCGGTGCCCGGTTGATAGGCGCGAACACTGGCGGAAATCATCTGCCGCAACTTCTCTGAACCCGACAGCGTCAGCCCGTCGGGTGAGTGGCGATATTTTTCCAGTTGAGTCGCCAGCGTACTGCCGCCGGCCGACTGGCCGGGGAGGGCGAACATCTTCGCCAGTTGCGACCACGCAGCCTTTACGAAGCGTGGCCAGTCCACTGCCGGGTTGGCCAAGGGTTGCTGCGGGTCCAGCAAGTCGCGGTTTTCGATAAACAGCAGGCTGTTCACCAGCAGTGGCGGAATAGCGGTAAAGGTCGGGTAAAACTGTTGTGGGTATCTGAACTCATACAACGGTTCATTTCGGCAATCAGTGATCGACAGGCCAGCCTGGGTTTTTTCCTCGTAAGGCACGAAAAAGCCATGCTGAACGTAGCGCATCAGCTCTGGAGAGAAACGGGTCTGGCGAGTAATCACATAATCGCGCTTGAGCAGGCGCTGCAGGAACTCATCAAGCGACGAATAGCCCAGGCGCCTGTCGAACGGCCCGTCACCGGGATACACCACGTCATGGCTCGGCCCAGGCTGCATTGAATAACTCAGGCTCGCGGCAAAGCGGCTGAACTCCCGCGCCTGCAGCCTTGAACTGCGGCTCTCCACCGTTATTGCAACACCCAGCGCAATGCAGGCCAGCACCACAATCACCCAAAACACCCGCCATCCGTATCGCTTGCGACGCGGACGCTTTGGCGCGCGTGGGTCATCCTGGCGGTCAGCTGACAGCGCTTCATGCTTGCTATCGGAATGCCGAAATACGCCCATAGTCGATTGTCCGGTCATCCTGTCAACGCACCTGACCCAAGCTTAGACGCTGGATGGGAATGTGGGGGGAATTGTGTGGTGGTTTTCGAGATTGGCTGAGGCGATGCCTGGACTTGCATGGCTTGTATGCTTTTTCGTCTAAGCACAGGATTTGACTGAAAAAATATCAGTCATAGATAAGCGCCTGAAAACCAGTCTTTATAAATCCAGGCGCTGGACTTATAAAAGCCTATCGGTTATTTGTAGGACGTTTCTGATAATTGTTTCCAGCGCTTGATCTTGAATTAAACAGGTGATTACGTCCGGTTTTGTCAGTGGCAATGATGCCCTGATTAGTTAATCCCTATCGAGATCAATAAAATGAATAACAAGAAAAACAAAGCAGGTCGTGCGTTTGTGTCTGGATTGCTATTGGCAATGTCTTACCACGCAATGGCACAAGTAGAAGGAGCTCCTGTAGTCAGTCAACAACCTATGTTGCAGGAACAGGCTGTACAAAACCCAAGCCATTCGAATCCTGTGGTGCTGTCGGACAAGATTCATCAGATCAGTCATATTCTGGAGAATACCTCGGCAGTTCATCAGTATAATTTCACCGCTACGCGCGGCCAGAATGTGCTGATTACAACGCCGGATTCGGATTACGACCAGAAATGGAGGTTGGAGTATCAGGTGGATGGCGGAGAGTGGCAGCCCAAGCGTCATTCATCGGCGCAGAGAATCGAAGGGCTCAATCCTGGTTCACAAGTCAATATACGTATTATCGCGACTGACGGTGCCAGGTTTGATACCACTGATTACAGCGTGGTGTTTGGCTCGTTTCCTCATATGCGTTATGACTTGCACCACGAAGAGGGCTTCAGGTTGATTCCCTATGGTTTCACCAAACCCGCTTTTCTGGCGACTCAAGCGCTCACAGAGGCAATGCTCGAGGTTACGTTTACCGACAGCAAGGCTTTTCCGCTGGAGGGCGGTGTTTTTGATTTCGAGCTCAGTATCAAACATCACCAGGCTAACGGGCAATACACCTCGGACAGTTCGGGGAAAATAATGCAGCGGGTAACGTTTAAACGCTGCGAGGGTGGTTTGCTCGCTGATAACTTCACTCACTTGAGTGAAAACGGGCGAGAAACCTGGAGTACTCGCTACGAGCCAAAAAAGTATTGGGCTAATAATAGGCTCGCTGAACAATTGGCGGATAAACCTCATGTGTACAACTTGGGGCTGATTTGCAATCGCTGGCTGATCAACTGGTCAAGGAACTGATTTAAAAAAACGCTCTGTCTGCCGTAGGCGCTACAGAGCGTTTTCTGACCGTCAGGCCCTCGTATCGATCAAGTGTGTCGAATCTTTTTCTGCTTTTTCTTTGATCTGACTTATCCAGATTTCACTAGGGTCATCTTTTTTGCTGAGTGCTATTTTTCCAAGATCAATGACGTTTTGAAAATTTAGCAGGTCCAGTTTGTAGGTTCCTTTGAATGTGTCTGTGTCATGGTCAGCCAGCGTCATGAGGATTTTGGCATGCGTGATCGCAGCATCCTTGAGATGGTTTTTTTGGTTGATGGCATCTGATAAATACTTGATTTCATTGGTGCCTAACTTATCGTCCAAGTCTATTATTTTAAGCTCGGCATCATCGCCTATCGTATAGCTGAAATTTTTACCCGTCAGGTCGGGCCGCAAATCTATAAGCTCCGCTCTGAACTCTTGGTAGAAACAGGATTGTAATTCCGACATGAGCAATGCATCCACATTAAGGTGCTCTAGATAAAGCTCTTTTGTCATTGGGCGAATGACTTTTTTAGTCGGGTCTTTCTCGTCGGGATGGTTGGAGGTGAATTGCAGCCACGGCTCTTCCTCACGCGTGTAGAAAGCATTTGCAAACTCTTCTTTTTTACTCAGTGCCGGTTTATCCTCAGGCGATCGTGGGAGGGGTTTTGTTTGAAGGTGGGTCAAGGGGCGCGACGGAGGAAGTAAAAAGTCGGAAGTAATAGTGCTAATGTACATTTTCTGCTCCTTGCTGAATGACTGTATCTTTCTTGTTATCGGTGAATGGGCTGGATACTTGGGCTGATAAAGCTGTGGGAAAATTCCTGGTCACAGGCTTTGTGTGATCTGCGTCACGAACCAACCGCATGTCACTGGTTATTCCGAGCGAAATATCAACGGCCTGTATTTGCATTCATCAAACGTGTACATCAACCAGAGGTTTTGGTTCTTCCTCACGCTTCGGCGCATAGCGCTCGATCTGGTAAATAATCGTGTCCATGAAATTGCCAATATGGTTGCGGCTGAAGATCTGTCCGTAGTCGATGACCTTGCTGTAATTCTCAAGGTTGAGCGTGTGCTGATCGCCGAATTTTTCCGTGTAATGGTCGAGTAGCGTCATCACGATTTTTGCGTGCGCACGCAGATCTTCTTTCAGTTGTTGACGTTCGTTCAGCTTTTCGGTCAGGTACGTGAACTCTGCCGGGGTGAGAACCTCGTCCGGGTCGGTCACCTGAATGTCCTGATTAAAGCCCAGCGTGAAGCCGAAATGCTTTTTTGACAGCTCAGTATTGAGGTAAAAAAGCTGCTGCTTGAAATCGTGGAAATTGTCGTACATACGGCATATGGTTTGGTCAAAATCCTTAATGTAGTTTTCCAGATACTTGCCTCGGATATCTTTTGCTTCCTTTTCAGACATGTTCTCTAAAATAGCGCGTCCTGCCGCCGAATTTTTGTAGCTGGAAAACCAAGGTGTCTCTTCGGTTGTATAGAATTCAGCGTTCGGGTCACGCGGTTTATCATGTGCCAGAGGGACATTGATCGGCAGAGCAGCAGATGAATTGAGGGGTGGCGAGCCTAAGAGAGTGCGCTGTTGATTTTGTAATGGAAAAGCCAAGGGGTTGATATACATGCTAGGCGCTCTTTGGTGTTAGTGATAGCTATCTAACGGCAGGCCTTTGCAAAACTTTGCCTGATAAGCGTGTAGGATATTTCCCAGGCTGTAGGTGGTGGTTGTTTTTGTAGGAGATTTCCTTAATTTCAATATGATGGTTGACTAAGTGTTCGGCTCTCTATTACGTCGATTTTGTCAGTGGCAACCTGCCTCTGCATAATCTGCGAGAGTATCTATGAATATTTATGGGAAAAAATGTGTTGGTTTTTGGTTGTTTTCTATCTTCGTGGTACTGGCATCGGCGTCCGGCGCTCACGCCAATACAGGTAGTGAGGATCCGGTCGTTGCATCAACTAACGAAACCAGCGAAACCGTTTTGGCTGAAGCTGTTCAAGAAATTTCCGAGCCAAGATTCACCGTCATGCTGGATAAGCTGCACTCGGTAGCAGATGCGTTGACAGTTAAACATCCTGTTCACTACTACGGTTTTGTGTCGCATCGTGGGCAAGATGTACTGCTCTATGCGCCTGTTGGTGACCCGGTAACTAACGAGTGGAAGACCGAGTATTACGAAAATGGTGAGTGGGTTGCTCAGACACTTGAGACCAAGGTTTTTACAAATCTGACTCCCGAGGCAGAGGTGATTGTCAGAATCACGCCAAGAAACCCGTTAGTAGGGAGCACTCTCCCATACACCGTCAGATTTGGTTCCTACCCTGTTCTAAAAAGCTACGAACTGCTTGACGAGCCGGGTGTGATAAGGATTCCAAGTGGGTATACCAATCCTGACTGGTTGGCCACCCAGATTTACAAAGAGGCTGTTTTTGAGGCGAGATTTACCGACACCAAAGGCACGCCCTTGGAAGGCGGCATGGCGATTCTTGACCTGAGTTTTGGTAAAGCAGAACCTTCAATTGAGCATGTTGTAGTCAGTGATGCTACCGGCTTTGCTTCTCAGCGTATCGAGTTTGGACGCTGTTACGGTGGCGTGGAGGCCCAGGATTTTGTGCACGCACAAAGAGGTTTCAATACATGGAGAAGTCACTATAAAGTTGCTGGCTACACCGTACACAATTTTTCATTGGGACCAATGACAGCGACCCCTCATATTTTTTACATGGGGCATATCTGTACACAGACCGTTCTGCGAACTGTCGCTCCTCGTGGTTAACATTCAGCTCAGTCTGGCGAGCCGTTTGTCTCGCCAGACTGATTTCTCATACCGCCAAAGAAATATAGGAAAAATCTCGCTTTTCAGCATTGCTCTGGACTTGCTGTATCCATTCGTCCTGCATTTTTTGCACGCTGGTGCTCATAATCTTGCCATAATCGATCACATCCTGAAAATTACTGATATCCAGTTTATATCGACCACCAAATGTTTCATGATCATGGTCAACCAAGGTCATGACCGTCTTTGCGTGCTGCTGTATTTGCTCTTTGAACTCTCTGAACCCGTTGATGGCATGGGTAAGCACTGATGTGTCATTCTCAGTCAGGCTGTTATCGTAGTCAATTATCTTGATGGACGCGCTTTCGTTCAGTGTAAAACCAAATTTTTTACTTGCGATGTCGGGGTGCGTTTCTTGCAGGTCTTTACGAAAACTGTCGTAGGTGACATTTATCAACGCAAGCTCCAGTACGTCGACTATTTTTTTATGCGCCACGTAGTCGAGCCGATTTGTAATGTGCTCGTTGATCGACTCCAATAACCACGGCTCTTTCTGATATTCATAAAATACATTTTCTTCTGTCTTTTTTGCTTCGGATGCAATGGCCTTTTCCAAGCCAGCATCTTCTGTCGGATCGCCATTTTTGGTGCCAGGTATCAGCGCCGTTTGTTGCAGGGTGTTTGCCTGATTCGGAATGCCATTAATGTTCAAAACGTTGCCCTCCCTTTGGTCTCATAACGAATAGCGGCCAGTTCCTGAAAAACTTGGCCTGATAAACCAGTAGGAGATTTCCGAGAGGGCGTGCAAACGTGACGCTGTTCTCAAGTAGTTAACAAGCGGGGCGATTTCCCCAGCCGCTTATTCAATTCCAACCCATTGGCCATCAACATCATCAAGCCCAGCCCGACAATCGCGGTAGTCACCTGCATAGGCCATGTATCACCTGCCAGTGCGTTTGCCATGTCTGCCAGTGGCGCGAGCAATACGCCCAGGCAGAAGACTTCCAGCGAATAACGGCCCATGCGGCAGGTCTGTCGGGCGGGCCAGTTTTCGAGCCAGGCGCTTGAGGTTGGCAGCAGTCGGGCGACGACGTAGACCAGTGCAAGGAAGTGCAGCAGGCGCGCGGGTGCCAGGTCGGTCTTGCTGATGGGGTACAGGGCGTCGAGGTGCAGGGTCGAGACCATTGCAGTGTGCAGGCCGGGCCATTTTTCGCTGAAGGTCAGCATCCCGGCGATCAACACGTAGATGGCGGCCATCAGGAACAGCGGTTGTTGGCGCAACGGAGAGCGTACGGCGGGTGTGGCTGTTTCGCTGCGCAATGCACAGGCACCGCCGAGAATGAACAGCAACTGCCAGGCCACCGGATTGAAATACCACACGCCACCGCCTTCATAGGCACGCAGGTTCCAGCCGAACAACGGCACCATCAGGTACAGGGCAATCGACAGGCCGACCGCCAGTTCCAGTTTGCGCAGCATCAATGGCAAGGTCAGCGGCAAGGTCAGCAACAGCACGATATACAGCGGCAACGGGTCGGTCAGGTTGGGCTTGAAACGCAGCAGCAGTTCATCGGCCAATGCCTGTTGCGGGTTGCCGACGAAGTATTCAAGGCCCATCTGCTGGACCATGTCGCGCGTCTCGACATGATTGTTGGCGACGAAGACGATGCCCATCAGCAGGGTCAGCAGAAAGATATGCACCACATACAGCACCCAGGTGCGGCGCAGGATCCGCACGCCAGCCACCAGCATGCCGTCGCGCCGGGCGATGCGTCCATAGGCCAGGATCGATGCGTAACCGGCAAGAAAGACAAAGATTTCCGCTGCGTCGCTGAAGCCGAAGTTGCGTACGGTCAACTGCGCGAGCGGGTTGTCCGGCACGTGATCCCAGAATATGAAGATCAGCGCCAGGCCGCGAAAGAAGTCGATTCGATGATCGCGTCCGTTATTCATAACGGTGGACTCTTGAAAGTGCTAATGAGTAAAGATCGGCCACAGAGGCTCAGGTTCCAGGCCGGCGACCAGTGACGTTCGGCGGCGCGGCAGGGTGCCGTTAATTCGGCTCGATTGCAAAGTCACGCTATTACAGAATGTCTCTGGCACGCTGGTTCTGGCGGTTTCAGGGCGACAGCGGCTGCATGCGCGCGTTCGATCAAGCTCGCCGATGATGGCAATCAACAGCAATCATTCTCATCTTCTGTTATGTTACTGTATAACGATTGCAGTCAACTCACCGGAGAGCTAACCATGAAACCCGATATCCATCCTGCTTACCGTACTGTGCTGTTCCACGACACCGCTGCCGACGTTTACTTCCTGATCGGCTCGACCGTAGACACAGACCGCACGCAGCAGCACACCGACGGCAACACCTATCCTTATGTCGCACTCGACGTGTCCAGCGCCTCGCACCCGATGTACACCGGGCAGCAGCGCAAGACCACCAACGAAGGCCGGATCGCGGGTTTCAACAAGCGTTTCGCCACCTTTGGCTCTGGCGGCAAGAAAGAAACCGCAGCGGCTCAATGAGCTGTCTGACCTCCCGGTGATGGGCATTTCGCATGGATTGCCCACCACCGGGATTTTTTTGCCTGAATTTCAGGTGTGCGGCCAATCATCTGCTGGACTAACAGCCGACATTGCTTTTATCTTCGCGGCCTGAAAAACAGGAGTAACCGCTTTGAAAAAGTCAGTCGCCATCGTTTTCGGTGGGCAATCCAGCGAGCATGAGGTTTCGTTGCAGTCGGCACGCAACGTGATCAATGCGATTGATCGTGATCGCTATGCGCTGACCCTGATCGGTGTCGACAAGCTGGGCCGCTGGTTGCGCTTCGACGAAGCCGACTACCTGCTCAATGCCAATGATCCTGCGCGGATCAAACTGAGTGCATCCGGCAAGCAGTTGTCGCTGTTGCCTGGCAGCACTGGCGGCCAGTTTGTCGAGGTCGAGACAGGCAAACCGCTGGCAGCTATCGACGTGGTATTTCCGCTGATCCACGGCGCGTTTGGTGAAGACGGTGCATTGCAAGGCGTGCTGCGCATGCTGGCCGTTCCGTTTGTGGGCGCTGACGTACTCGCCTCGGCGGCGTGCATGGACAAAGACGTGACCAAGCGTCTGCTGCGCGATGCAGGCATTGCTGTCGCGCCGTTCATGGTGCTCAGCCGTGGGGAAACCCTGTCATTCGCCGATGCGACCACGCAGTTGGGCCTGCCGATGTTCGTCAAACCGGCCAATCAAGGCTCGTCGGTGGGCGTCAGCAAAGTGTCTGACGAGGCTGGCTTCGTGGCTGCACTGGCATTGGGTTTCGAATTTGACCACAAGCTGCTGATTGAGCAGGGCATCGTCGGCCGCGAAGTGGAGTGCGCCGTACTGGGTAACTTCGATGCGCAGGTCAGTGTCTGTGGCGAAGTGATTGCCAACGACGAGTTCTACGCCTACGACACCAAGTACCTGAATGGTGATCAGGCGCGCATCGCGATACCCGCCGAATTTCCCGCCGATCTGAGTGATCAGGTACGTGAAGTCGCGTTGCAGGCTTACAAAGTGCTGGGTTGCGCAGGGCTTTCGCGGGTCGATTTCTTCGTGACCGATACGCATGACATCATCATCAACGAGGTCAACACGCTGCCCGGCTTCACCTCCATCAGCATGTACCCCAAGCTCTGGCAGGCCAGTGGCCTGACCTATGCCGAACTGATCCATCGCCTGATCGTGCTGGCCCTTGAGCGCGCTGATCAGGCGCGTTTGCTGAAAACGGAAATCTTTGCATGAAGATAATCCGCATCGCGGCGGCGCTGCTGATCGGCGCAGACGGCCGGACTCTTCTGGTGCGCAAGCGCGGCACTCAGGCATTCATGCAGCCGGGCGGCAAGATTGAACCTGGCGAACCGGCACCGCGGGCGCTGGCCAGGGAGCTTGAAGAAGAACTCGGGCTGATCATCGATCCGCAGCAGGCGCTGTTTCTCGGCGAGTTCGCTGCACCGGCTGCCAACGAGCCGGGCTTTGAGGTGTGTTGTCAGCTTTACGAGGTCAGAACTGATGCCCAGGTTCTGCCCGCCGCCGAGATCGAAGAAGTGCTGTGGGTCGGCGCAGAAAGTCTTGCGGATGTACATCTGGCTCCGCTGACACGCGACCTGATCCTGCCGTTGTACCGCGAGCGGCAGACTCCAGCGAACTGAACCCGTGTCGTCCTGTGCCGTGGCGCAGGACGATACTGTCAGCGAACCACGCTCACCCCGTCCAGTGTCGAAAACGAGGTGTCCTTGGCGGTCAGCAGGAAGTCGCGCATGTAGGGGGCGTCGAGCATGTCGGCGCGAATACCGGCATACAGCGTTGCGAACAGCCCTTTCTCGCCCAAGCGCTTGGCCTTCACATAACCGCGTGAACTGTATTCATGCAGCGCCCAGTGCGGCATGCCACAGACCCCGCGTCCGCTGGCGACCAGTTGCATCATCATCACCGTCAGTTCTGATGTTCGTACCTGTGCCGGTTCGATGTCGGCGGGTTCCAGAAAGCGCGTAAAGATATCCAGCCGGTCGCGTTCCACCGGGTAAGTGATCAGCGTTTCAGTCAGCAAGTCTTCCGGAACAATGTACGGCCGGCCCGCCAGCGCGTGTTGATTGGCCACCGCCAGCATCGCTTCATAGGTGAACAGCGGCACGTAGGTGATGCCGGGCAATTCCAGCGGGTCGGACGTTACCACCAGGTCCAGGTCACCACGCGCCAGCGCCGGCAATGGCGCGAAAGAGAAGCCGGAAGACAGGTCCAGCTCGACCTCGGGCCAGGCATCGCGGAACTGGTCGATGGTCGGCATCAACCATTGAAAACAGCTGTGGCATTCGATTGCCATGTGCAGCCGTCCCGCCGTGCCGCCTGCCAGACGGGCAATGTCGCGCTCGGCACTGCGCAGTTGCGGCAGCATGGAGTCGGCCAGTTGCAGCAGGCGCAGACCGGCGCTGGTAAACCGTACCGGTTTGGTCTTGCGCACGAACAACGGCATGCCCATGCGCTCTTCCAGTTCCTTGAACTGATGGGACAGCGCCGACTGCGTCAGGTGCAGGCGTTCGGCGGCTTCCACAAGGCTGTCGGCCTCGCGCAGGGCGTGCAGGGTTTTGAGGTGGCGTATTTCAAGCACCGTCAGCGCTCCATGAGCAGTATTTGTGATCAACACGAAAAAAATGAGTTTGTCTCATGTTGTGTCAGCTGTCGACAATAGACCCATCTTTTATGGAGGACGCATCGTGGCCCTGACTCAACACCCTGACTATTTTCACATTGGCGCAGACCGTGAATTGCAGCACGCTTTGCAGGCTTTCTGGAAACAGGATCAGGGTGTTGCGACAACGGACGCCGAACTGCGCACCTGGTTGATGGCGCGTTACCCGCAGCAGGTGCCACACCTGAAACGCGACCAGCGTTTCCAGCCTGGTTGGGCACCGCTGCTGGCGAGCGTCGCTGAAGCGTGCGAGCAAGGCCGCAAGCCTGCGTTGATCGGTCCTCTGACACTGCTCTGGCTAAGTGATGTTCAGGGTGGCGAGGTCGATCGCCTCGACCTGCTGGAGCATCTACTGCCGGTGTATGGCGAGATCTTCGGGCGTCTGGCGGCGCGCGGTGTCGAGTGGATTCAGATCGACGAACCGATCCTGGCGCTCGACCTGCCGCTGGCATGGAGCAACGCCTTCGAACGCGCCTATCACATTCTTCAGTATTCGCCGTTGAAGAAGCTCATTGGGCTTTATCACGGTGACCTGCGGCCCAACCTGGGTGTCGCGGCCTTGCTGCCGGTTGCAGGGTTGCATCTGGACAGCGTGACCGAACCGGAGCTGCTGGCTCCGGTGTTTGATCGTCTGCCGGTTTACAAGGTCCTGTCCCTGGGCGAGTGCGACACGCATTCGGGCTGGCACCAGGAGTCCCTCCTCGAAGCGCGCGCCCGTTTTGGGGAAAACCTGATGGTGGCGGATCAGGTCGCCGCGTAACGCAACACCCGATTAACGACCGCTCAGCGCCATTCATCAAACTGTCACGCAAGTGTGGCAGCGCGCTTGGCAAAACATCATCAGACTCTCTGCCTACTGGGGATCTGTTTTTTGGTGTTTTTCATGCGGGTTTTAATTTTTCTGGCCGCGCTTCTGTGCGGCTTGCCGTCTTTTGCGGCCGATCGTTGTGATGTCGATGTTCCTGTACAGCATGCTGACCTTAAAGAGGTACGAATTGCCTATCAAAGCATCGGCAGTGAGTCCGACCCTGCCTTGCTGTTGGTAATGGGCCTGGGCGGGCAGTTGATTCATTGGCCGGACGAGGTTGTGGTCGCGCTGTGTCAGCAGGGCTACCGGGTGATTCGCTACGACAATCGCGATGTCGGTCTGTCCACCTGGGTGCAACAGCCCGCCGAGGCCAATCTGACCTTTGAAGTGCTGCGCTACAAGCTGGGCCTGCCGGTCTCTGCGCCTTATTCGCTGACCGATATGGCCGACGATGCCTTGGGCCTGATGGACGCCTTACAGATTCGCCAGTTTCACGTTCTTGGCGCGAGCATGGGTGGCATGATTGCCCAGCACCTGGCCGATCTGGCCCCGTCGCGGGTCGAAAGCCTGACGCTGATCATGACCAGCTCCGGTGCACAGGGCTTACCGATGCCCAGTGCGGCGTTGATGCAACTGCTGGCGCGGCGTGGCGCGCCCAACCGGGAAATGGCCATCGAGCAACAGGCTGATCTGCTTGCAGCGCTTGGCAGCCCGCAGGTCAAGGACGATCGCCAGCAATTGCTGCATCAGGCTGCGGTGTCCTACGACCGGGCCTTCAATCCCGAGGGCGTCAAGCGTCAGATCATGGCGATTCTGGCCGAGCCGAGCCGGGTGGAGTTGCTGAACCGTCTGCGCCTGCCGGTTCTGGTAGTGCATGGCACGGCTGATCCATTGTTGCCGGTCATGCATGGTGTGCATGTGGCCGCGCACATTCAGGGCAGCCAGTTGCGCCTGATTCCGGGGCTGGCTCACCGTTTTCAGGAAGCCTTCAAGGCACCGTTGCTCGGGGCGGTGCTGCCGTACCTGAAAGCCCAGCATGAGGACGGTCGCAGCCTTGCTCAACTGTGAAGCCTGCCCGGTTGTCAGGCTCCGACAGAGGTGTATCGTATGGCCCTTGCTTATTGAATTAGCTGACTGAAAAGGGCCGACATGACGACTGCACTGAAGATCGATTTCATCTCCGATGTTTCCTGCCCCTGGTGTGTCATCGGCCTGCGCGCGCTGGATCAGGCGCTGGAGGCACTGGGGGATGAGGTGCAAGCGCACATTCACTTCCAGCCTTTCGAGCTGAACCCGAACATGCCTGCCGAAGGGCAGGACATCAAAGAGCACATTGCCGAAAAGTACGGCTCCACGCCGGAACAGATCGAAGGTATTCACCAGACCATCCGTGAACGCGGTGCTGAACTCGGCTTCACTTTTGCCAGCGGCGAGCGGCGTATCTACAACACGTTCGACGCCCATCGCCTGTTGCACTGGGCCGAACAACAAGGCAAGCAGTACGCATTGAAACAGGCGCTGTTCGAAGCCTATTTCAGCGACCTGAAAGACCCGTCCAGCCACCAGACTCTGGCAGACGTAGCGCAGAAGGTCGGCCTGGACCGTTTGCGCGCTCAGGCCATCCTCGACAGCGGCGAGTACACCGCAGAGGTCCGCGAAGCCGAGCAACTCTGGACATCCCGTGGTATCACGTCGGTGCCGACCATGGTCTTCAACGACCAGTACGCTGTCTCGGGCGGTCAGCCGGTCGAGGTATTCGTCAGCGCGATCCGCCAGATTGTCGGTGAATCGCAGTAACGCACTGCCTGTGCAGGATAGGACGCAGAGCGTCCGGAAAGGCATGCCCACGCGGAGCATGGGCACGATAGGTGTCTTGCGGACGCCTATCGTTCCTCGCGCTCCTGCTTAGGGACGTGCGGACGCCTATCGTTCCGCACGCTCCAGCGTGGGAATGCAGTGGGTGACGCTCTGCGTCACAGATCTGCGTTACGCCGCATACTCAAGATCGGACGCAGTGCTCAAAGCCCGTATTTCTTGACCTTGTCGAACAAGGTGGTTTTGGCCATGCCCAGTTCCTGACTGGCCTGGCTGAGGTTGCCGCCGCTGCGTTGCAGGGCTTCGCTGAGCAGGGATCGTTCGAAGGCTTCAACCGCTTCGGCAAATCCCAGGCTTTGATTTTCACTGACCGTGCCTGCCTGTTTGAACGCTGGCAGACCCAAGGCAAATCGCTCGGCTACATTGCGCAGTTCCCGCACGTTACCTGGCCAGTCGTGGCTCATCAGGCTTGAACTGGTCTGTCTGTCCAGCGTTGGCGGCTCACGGTCGAAGCGCAATGACGACAACTGCAGGAAATGTTCGAACAGCTGCAGAATGTCTTCGCGGCGCTCACGCAATGGCGGCAGCTCCAGCGTGACGACGTTCAGACGGTAATACAGGTCGCTGCGGAACTGACTGGTCTTGCTCAGTGCATTGAGGTCGGATTTGGTCGCCGCAATGACCCGGCAATCCACCGCGACACTCTGGTTCGAACCAAGCCGCTCCAGAGTTCGTTCCTGGAGGACGCGCAACAGTTTGATCTGCAGGTTGACCGGCATGCTTTCCACTTCATCAAGAAACAGCGTGCCATTGTGGGCGTGTTCTATCTTGCCGATGCGCCGCTTGCCCGCGCCGGTAAATGCATTGGCTTCGTGACCGAAAATTTCCGACTCGAACAGGCTTTCTGCCAGCCCGCCACAATTGAGTGCCACGAACTGGCTGTCCTTGCGCCGGCTGAAGTCGTGCAGGCAGCGCGCAACGAGCTCCTTGCCGGTGCCGGTCTCGCCTTCGATCAGCACATTGGCCGATGTATCGGCGACGTTGGCAATCAATGCGCGCAGGTTTTGCATGGCTGGGGAGCGGCCGATGATCCGGCCTTCCAGCGAATCGCGTTCGGCCAGTTGCTTGCGCAAGGCCCAGACTTCACGGGCCAGCCCGCGCTGCTCCAGCGCGCGCCGGGTGACGTCGACCAGGCGCTCGGGAGAAAAGGGTTTCTCCATGAAATCGTAAGCACCATCGCGCATTGCGTTGACGGCCATGGTGATATCGCCGTGACCGGTGATCAGCACCACCGGCAGGCTGCTGTCACGCGCCTTGAGGCGACTCAGTAATTCCAGGCCGTCGATACCCGGCAAACGAATGTCGCTGATGACGATACCGGCAAAATTGTCACCAATGCGCTTGAGGGCGTCTTCGGCGCTGGATACGCCTTCGCTGGCAATGTCTTCCAGCGCCAGCGCCTGCTGGCAGCCGAGCAACACATGCGGGTCGTCTTCGACGATCAGCACAGTCAGGTCGCTGTTGATGCTCATGGGTGTCGTCTCATGTCAGTCCACCTGGGCCGGGGCCGGTCGGGCGATTGTCGGTCGGGGCATCGGTGACAAATGGCAGGCTCAGGACAAATGTTGTGCCGCCGTCACCCGGATGCTCTGCGCTCAGGCTGCCCCCGGCTGCGGCGGCAAGGCTCGCCGACAGCGTCAGGCCCAGTCCCAGGCCTTGTTCGCCGGGTTTGGTGGTGAAGAAAGGTTCGAACAGGTGCTTGCGGGTTTCGGTATCGACGCCGTGTCCGTTATCACGCACCCGCAAGCGATAACGGCCGTCTTCAATTGACCCGGTAAGCCACAATTCGGGCGCTGGCTGGTTGAACATGGCGTCCAGCGCATTGCCGATCAGGTTGACCAGAATCTGTTCCAGACGGGTCTGATCGATGGTCAGGGTGGCGTCGACGAAGTCTCGATGCAATGCCAGGCCGGACTGCTCCAGGCGTACGCCGAGCAACTGCGCCGCCGCCTCGACGGCCTTGCTCAGTTGCGCCTGGCCCTGATCGTCGCCGCGTCTGGCGAATGCGCGCAGGCTGGCGGTAATGCGGCCCATGCGGTCGACCAGATCATTGATGGTGCGCAGGTTGGCGCTGGCGGTGTCCAGTGCGCCTCGCTCAAGAAAACGCACGGTGTTGCCAGACAAGGTGCGCAATGCTGCCAGAGGCTGGTTCAGTTCATGAGCGATGCTGGTCGACATTTGGCCGATAGCCGCCAGCTTGCCAGCTTGCACCAACTCGTCCTGGGCTTTGCGCAGGGTGTCTTCAGCCTGTCTTCGTTCGCGAATCTGCGCCTTGAGGCGTTCGTTGCTGGCACGCAGGTGTTCGGTACGCTCGGCGATCTTGCGTTCCAGCTCATTGTTCGCAGCCTGCAGCGCCTCTCTGGCCGCCAGCCGGGTCGAGATAACCTTGCGCCGCTCGTTCCAGGCAATCAGCAGAAAGGTCACCAGCGCGCAGGCCACAGCTACCAGCATGCCCTGGTTGGCCGCTTCACGGCGCAGGTCTTCCAGGGGCGTAAGCAGTGTCAGGTGCCAGGCGGTATCGCTCAGCGGGCGGCTCTGGGCCAGATAGCTGACCTGCTTGTGCTCTCGATCGACACTGACGTTGGCCGGGAACACAAGCTTTTCGACGCCTTCGGAAAGGGTTTCCCGTTCCAGCGGCACCAGTTCGTTAAGCGGCCACCAGTAATATTGCAGGCTGCGGGCCAGACGTTCCTTGACCTGCGGAGTGAGCGGTCGAACTGACTTCAGGCGTCGAGCCGGGTCACTTGAGAGGATGATGATGCCGTTCTCGTCGCTGACAAATGCCTCCAGACGAGCACGCTGCCAGCGTTCTTCCAGTGCTTCAAGGCGCACCTTGATCACGGCGACGCCGATGATCCGGCCTTTGTCTTCCAGCCCGTGGGCCAGGTAGTAACCCGATTCGCCCGTGGTGGTGCCAATCCCGTAAAAACGGCCGGGCAGGCCGCGCACGGCGTCCTGAAAGTAGGCGCGGAAGGACAGGTCTTCACCCTGATAGCTGTCGGAATCACGCCAGTTGCTGGTGGCCAGCACTCGGCCGGTGGTGTCCATCACATAAATGGCGCGGCTGCCGCTGCGTCGATTCATCCCTTCCAGATAACGGTTGACCTGCTGCTGAAGCTCGGGGCTCGGCTTGTTGAGCATCTGCGACACGCTGGATTCAAGCTCCAGCACGCTGGGCAAATAGGTGTACTTGCTTATTTCGCTCTCGACCGTACGGGCGTGCAGCTCCAGCTGGCGCTCACCGGTCTCGCGCAGGCTCTTGATACCGCTGTGTTCGCTGATCAGGTAGGCGATATAGCCCAGTCCGATCATCAGCATGAGGATCAGTGGCGGCAAAAACAGTTGGCGTATCAGACGAGGTTTCACGGCGAGTGATGGCGGCGCGGCGCGATACAGAGTGGGGTCGCATTTCATCACAGTCGTCCTGAACCGAACAGCTGCCCGCGAGCGCGCGGGCAGCCGGCATTACCTAGTGCTGGAGAATCTTGGCGAGAAATTGCTGAGCGCGTTCCGAGCGTGCGCTGACGTCACCGAAAAACTCTTCTTTTTCGCAGTCTTCGACAATCTGTCCCTTGTCCATGAAAATCACCCGATTGGCGACCTTGCGAGCGAAGCCCATTTCGTGGGTCACGCACATCATGGTCATGCCTTCGTGCGCCAGTTGCACCATCACGTCGAGCACTTCGTTGACCATTTCCGGGTCCAGCGCAGACGTCGGTTCGTCAAACAGCATGACCACCGGGTCCATCGCCAGGGCGCGAGCGATGGCAACACGTTGTTGCTGACCGCCGGAAAGCTGCCCGGGATGCTTGTGCGCATGCTCGGAGAGGCCGACGCGGTCCAGCAATTTCAGGCCTTTTTCGGTCGCTTCGGCCTTGCTGCGGCCCAGTACCTTGATCTGCGCGATGGTCAGGTTTTCGACAATGCTCAGGTGCGGAAACAGCTCGAAGTGCTGAAACACCATGCCGACCCGCGAGCGCAGTTTTGGCAGGTTGGTCTTCGAGTCGGAAATGGAAGTGCCGTCGACGACAATGTCGCCTTTCTGAAACGGTTCCAGCGCATTCACGCATTTGATCAGGGTCGACTTGCCGGAACCGGAGGGCCCGCACACCACCACCACTTCACCTTTGCTGACCTCGGTGCTGCAATCGGTCAGCACCTGGAAGTCGCCATACCATTTGTTGACATTTTTTATGGAAATCATACGGCAAACCTTTTTTGCAGACGCTTCACCAGCAGCGAGGCGGCAAAGCTGATCGTGAAATAGACCAGACCGGCAATGATCAGGAACTCGTTGGCGCGCCCGATGATGTCGCCACTGGAGCGCGATGCGTTGAGAAAGTCCACAAGGCCCACGGTGTACACCAGAGAGGTGTCCTGGAACAGAATGATGCTCTGTTGCAGCAACAGCGGCGTCATCTTGCGAAATGCCTGGGGCAGGATGATCAGTCGCATCATCTGCGAGTAATTCATGCCCAGCGCCTGGGCTGCGCCCATCTGTCCTTTGGAAATCGACTGCACGCCGGCACGGACGATTTCGCAGAAGTACGCGGCTTCGAACATCATGAAGGCCACGACGCAGGAGGCGAAGGCCCCGATGGGCGTGTCTTCACCGGTAATCCAGCGCAACACGAATGGCACTGCGAGGTAGAACCAGGTGATCACCAACAGCAGCGGGATCGAACGGAAGTAGTTCACGTAAGCGCCAGCCAAATTGGCCAGCAGCTTGTTCGATGACAGGCGCATCAAGGCCAGCAGCGTACCGAGTACCAAGCCGCCGACGACACCCATTGCCATCAGCTTGAGGGTCATGACCATGCCGTTCCACAGGCCGGGAATGGCTGGAACGATTCCAGTGAAGTCCATTATTTGCCCCCCAGTGAGATGAGTCCGGGTACAGCGACTTTCTTCTCGATCATGCGCATCAGCAGCATCAGGCTCATGTTCAGCGTGAAGTAGATGAGGGTTGCGAGCGTAAAGGCTTCAAACAGGTTGGCGGAAAACTCGGCGGTCTGTTTGGTCTGCGCGAGCAGCTCCATCAGGCCGATCAGCGACGCTACCGACGAGTTCTTGAACACGTTCAGGAATTCGGAAGTGAGCGGCGGAATGATGATCCGGTAAGCCTGTGGCAACAGCACGTTCCAGTAGATCTGCGGCAGCTTGAAGCCCATTGCACGCGCGGCCGATTCCTGGCCCTTTGGCAGTGCTTCAATGCCGGTACGCACCTGTTCGCAGACCCGTGCAGCGGTAAACAGACCCAGGCAGACCACCACGCTCAGGAACGCTGAGGTAGTCGGGTTGAGGTCCTGCTTGTACCACTCCTGCAGGTTTTCCGGCAGCAGATCGGGCACCAGAAAGTACCAGATGAACAGCTGCACCAGCAGTGGCACATTACGGAAAATTTCCACGTATACCGTGGCAATACCCGACACCAGACGGCTTGGTACGGTGCGCATGACGCCCAGTACCGAACCCAGTATCAGGGCAATGATCCAGGCAACGACAGCAATGGCGATGGTCCAGCCCAGGCCGGATATGAACCAGTCCAGATAGGTCTCGCTGCCGACGCCGGTGGACTTGAAGAACACGCCCCAGTCCCAGTTGTAATTCATCAGGGTCTCCCCCTATTTTTCTATTTATATCGAGATGCACGCACTGTCGGACTTCGAGAGTGAGGGGCCGGTCCCGAACAGGTTTTGCCTGTTCGGGATGCCATCAGTTCAGACTGGCTGAACCGGTTGCTCAGGCTTTCTTGTCTTCTGCGGCCTTGTCGGTCGGGTTCTGAATCAGTTCCTTGAGCTTGTCGCTCATCGGGAAATTCAGATTCAGCCCTTTAGGCGGGACGGGGGACATGAACCACTTGCTGTAGATGGCATTGATGTCGCCAGACTTGTAGGTGGCAACAATGGCGTCATCCACTGCCTTCTTGAACGGGGCATCGCCCTTGCGGACCATGCAGCCGTAGATTTCGTAGGATTGCGCAGTACCGGTCACTGCCCAGTCATCCGGCTTCTTGGCCTTGGCCATCTCGCCGGCCAGCAGTGCGTCGTCCATCATGAATGCGACCGCACGGCCGGACTCAAGCATCTGGAAGGATTCGCCGTGGTCCTTGGCCGAGATCACGTTCATGCCCATCTGCTTGTCGGCGTTCATCGCCTTGAGGATGCGCTCGGACGTTGTGCCAGCGGTGGTCACGACGTTCTTGCCTTTCAGGTCATCGAAGTCCTTGTAGCTGGAGTCCTTTTTCGACAGCAGACGCGTGCCGACTTCGAAGATGCCGATGGAGAAATCGACCTGCTGCTGGCGCTCGACATTGTTGGTGGTCGAACCACATTCAACGTCGACGGTGCCGTTCTGAACCAGCGGAATACGGGTCTGAGATGTTACCAGGTTGTACTTGACCTTGAGGTCAGGCATGTCCAGTTCTTTCTTGATGGCTTCGACGATTTTCAGCTGAATGTCATGCGAGTAGCCCATCGGTACGCCAGAAGCGTCTGCGATGTAGGAAAACGGAATGGACGCGTCACGGTGGCCCAGCGTGATGGTGCCGGATTCCTTGATTTTCTTCAGGGTGCCGGTAAGTTCGGCGGCGAAAACCGGGGTGCTGATCAGAGCGGCAGTGATTGCTACGCCCAACAGATGGGGAACGATGCGCATTGATGAATCCTTGATTTCATTTTTATTGATGGGGCCGCAATGGGAGTCGGCCCGCTTCTTGGCGAATGCTTCAACGGCGTCCAGATCCAGACACACGCCCTGTCGAAACGCTCGGTTCAGAGTGTAGAGCATGAGTCGTGCCAAGCAGCTTGAATCAATCAAGGCTATGAATTTAAAGGATTTTATTCGTGGTTGAATGCGACGCCCGGAATCGAAGCGTCCGGGAAGCCGAATCAGGCAGAGCGAAATGTTCGGAAAACCGAATGCAACGGAGTATTCAGGGGGAGGGCGGTGCAGAGGAACAAACCTGTTCGCCGCGCGATGGGCGAACAGGTGGTATGCGAGCTATCAGGCAGCCTCGATAGCTGCCTTGTTGCGCACAACAGTTTCCAGGTAGCTGCGCACAGCGGCCTGTTCTTCAGGCGTAGTGAACAGGCCAAGCTTGGTACGGCGCCACAGGATGTCTTCGATGCTGGTAGCCCATTCCTGGTCGCACAGGTAATCGACCTCTCGAGTGTACAGACCGGCACCCAGATGCTGGCCGAGGTCTTCAAGACCTTGCGCGCCTTCCAGCAAACGCCAGCTGCGGCTGCCGTAGGTAATCGCCCAGCGTTTGGCGATAGGTGCGGGCAGCCAACTGAAGCGGCGAGTCATTTCTGCTGCCAGGGCTTCTGGCGTGGTCATGTCTTCGCCGCCTGGCAGTGCTGCCTTGGCCGTCCAGCTCGGTTTCATCTGTTTGAAGAACGGTGCCAACTGCGTCATCGCCGATTCGGCCAGTTTGCGGTAGGTGGTCAGCTTGCCGCCGAACACCGACAGAATTGGCGCCTCGTCCGCGCCGCCTGACAACGAAAGCGTGTAATCACGGGTAATGGCAGACGGATTATCGGACTCGTCGTTGCACAGCGGGCGCACGCCAGAGAATGTGTGGAGCACGTCTGCGCGACTCAACTGTTTCTTGAAGTGGTCGTTGGCCACTTTCAGCACGTAATCCATCTCGCCTTCGGTGATGTCCACCTTGTTCGGATCGCCCTGATACTCACGGTCAGTGGTGCCGACGATGGTGAAGTGTTCCAGGTACGGAATCGTGAACACGATGCGCTTGTCTTCGTTCTGCAGAATGAACGCGTGCTCACCCTCGTACAGTTTCGGCACGATCAGGTGGCTGCCTTGAATCAGGCGGATGCCGTAAGCCGAATCGAGCTTGAGGTCTTCACGGATGAACTTGGCCACCCACGGGCCTGCCGCATTGACCAATGCCTTGGCGTGGATCGAGAACAGGCTGCCATCGCTGCGTTCCAGGTGCAGGTGCCACATGCCCTTGATGCGGCGGGCACTGACACAGCGGGTCTGCGTATGAATATGCGCTCCGTTTTCACGCGCGGCCATGGCGTTGAGCACCACCAGACGGGCGTCGTCGACCCAGCAATCGGAGTATTCGAAGCCACGGGTGATGCTCGAGTTGAGCGGGCTGTCCGCACCAAAACGAATGGTTTTCGAGGCGGGCAGCTTTTCGCGCTTGCCGAGGTTGTCATACAGGAACATGCCGGCGCGGATCATCCACGCTGGACGCAGGTGCGGACGGTGCGGCAAGACAAAACGCATGGGTTTGACGATGTGCGGCGCCTTGGCAAGCAGCACTTCGCGCTCTGCGAGTGCTTCGCGGACCAGACGGAATTCGTAGTGCTCAAGATAGCGCAGGCCGCCATGAATCAGCTTGCTGCTGGCCGAAGACGTGTGGCTGGCCAGGTCGTCCTTTTCGCAAAGAAAAACCGACAGGCCGCGACCGGAGGCATCCGCCGCAATACCGACACCATTGATGCCACCGCCAATAACGGCGATGTCGTAAACCTCGGAGAGGGGTTGGGTTGGCACGGTAGTGTGGGGCATTGGTGGCCTCCTGGACAATTCGTGAGCAAAGCTCGAAAGGCGAATCTGAACATTAATGTTCACTTTCGAAAATAATAGCTCAATAAAATGACCCTTGCTAGCGAGTATCGATTGAAAATACTGATGGTGAAGTCAGGAAAAGAACAAAAATGAACATTGTAGGGCGGGATGTCACGCGGGGGATGATCGTACTATCTGATGCTTTTCGTTCTGCACGCGCCAGCCTGGACACCTCTCGTGTCTCAGGCTCCAGCGGGAATCAAGTTCGCGACGCTCTGCGCATAAAAGAGGACGCAGAGCGTCCGGAACGGCATGCGACGCGGAGCGTCGCACGATATTCGGGCTTATCGTTCCTCACGCTCCAGCGTGTCCAGAACGGCATGTGTTATCGCGGACACCGGTCGTTCCTGACAATCACACCACTTCCAGACGAATCTTGTGCTGGGTCAGCAGTTGTTGCAGTGCGGGCACAGGTGGCTGATCGGTGACCAGGCAATCGATCAGGGTGATTGGTCCCAACCGGACCATCGCATTGCGCCCGAACTTGCTGGAGTCAGCGGCAAGCAGCACTTTGCGTGCGTTGGCGATGATCGCCTGGGAAACCCGTACTTCCTGATAATCGAAATCCAGCAGGCTGCCGTCTTCATCAATGCCGCTGATGCCGACCAGCGCGAAGTCCACCTTGAACTGGGTAATGAAGTCGATACTGCCTTGGCCCACCACGCCGCCGTCACGACGCACATTGCCACCGGCTATCAGGACCTCGAAATCGTCCTTGGTACTGAGGATCGATGCCACATGCAGGTTATTGGTGATGATCTTCAGGTTGTTGTGGTTGAGCAGGGCGCGTGCGATGGATTCGGTGGTGGTGCCGATATTGATGAACAACGAGGCGTTGTCCGGGATCTGCGCGGCGATGGCCTCGGCGATCCGTTGTTTTTCGTCGCGCATCTGATCCGCACGCATGGCGTAGGCGGTGTTTTCGATGCTGGAGTCATAGGCCGCGCCGCCGTGGTAGCGACGCAGCAGATTCATTTCCGCCAATTGATTGATATCACGGCGGATGGTTTGTGGGGTCACGACGAACAGCGTCGCCATTTCCTCGATGCTGACGTAACCACGGTCACGGACCAGTTCGAGGATCTGTTGTTGGCGGGGAGGCAGGTTCATTGTTTTTCCTTGAGCGCCCTCTGCAAATGGCGCCCATCATGCCGCAGGAAAGTGTGACCTGTCAGCCGGAATCCTGTCCCCTCCGCACAACAGCGGGTATCACTCTTCGTTTTCGTGCGGTTCCCAGTCACGGGTGCGCGCGACGGCTTTTTGCCAGCCTGCGTAGAGTTTCTCGCGGTGGGCCTCTTCGCAGGAAGGTTCGAACACGCGCTCGATCACGGCCTTGTTGCGCAACTCGTCCAGGCTGCTCCAGAACCCGATCGCCAGGCCGGCCAGGAAGGCTGCACCCAGTGCCGTGGTTTCACGCATTTGCGGACGCTCGACGTGGGTGCCGAGAATGTCCGCCTGAAACTGCATCAGGAAGTTGTTGGCCACGGCACCGCCGTCCACGCGCAGCGACTTGAGGCGTTCGCCGGAGTCCTGTTGCATGGCGTCGAGCACGTCGCGGGTCTGATAGGCGATGGATTCCAGCGCTGCACGGATGATGTGATCGACTTTCACTCCGCGGGTCAGGCCGAACAATGCGCCTCGTGCGTACGGGTCCCAGTAAGGTGCGCCCAGGCCCGTGAACGCCGGCACCAGATACACGCCGTTGCTGTCCTTGACCTTGCCAGCGAAGTATTCTGTGTCCAGCGCGTCGTTGATGAGCTTGAGTTCGTCGCGCAGCCACTGCACGGTCGAGCCACCGTTGAAGACCGCGCCTTCCAGTGCATAGGCCACTTCACCACGCGGGCCGCAGCCGATGGTGGTCAGCATGCCGTGCGCCGACTTCACGGCTTTCTTGCCGGTGTTCATCAGCAGGAAGCAGCCGGTGCCGTAGGTATTCTTGGCCTGGCCGGGTTCGACACACATCTGGCCGAACAACGCCGCCTGTTGGTCGCCTGCGATACCGGCAATCGGGATGCCGCTTTTGCTGTGACCGTAGACCTCGGAGGAGGCTTTGACCTCTGGCAGTATCTCGCGCGGGATGTCCAGCACGTCGAGCATGCGCTGATCCCATTCCAGCGTATGGATATTGAACAGCATGGTGCGCGAGGCGTTGGTGTAGTCGGTGACGTGAACCTTGCCGCCGGTGAATTTCCAGATCAGCCAGGTATCGATGGTGCCGAACATCAGCTCGCCTTTGCGGGCGCGCTCGCGGCTGCCTTCGACGTTGTCCAGAATCCACTTGACCTTGGAGCCGGAGAAGTACGGGTCAATCACCAGACCTGTGGTGTCCTTGATGTACTCCTCAAGACCGTCGCGCTTGAGCTGCTGGCAGATCTCGGTGCTGCGGCGGCACTGCCAGACGATTGCGTTGTAGATCGGGCGGCCGGTGTCGCGCTCCCAGATGACCGTGGTTTCACGCTGGTTGGTGATACCGATGGCGGCGATCTGGTTGTGGTGCAGATCGGCCTGCGCCAGCGCCTTGGTCATGCAGGCCGTCTGGGTGGCAAAGATTTCCATCGGGTCATGCTCGACCCAGCCTGCCTGCGGGTAATGCTGGACGAATTCGCTTTGGGCAGTGCTCACCACGTTGGCATCGCGGTCGAAGATGATGGCGCGCGAGCTGGTGGTGCCCTGGTCAAGAGCAATGATGTAGTTCTTGTTCTGTGTGTCAGTCATGTCGATTGCCTTGCATTTATTGGGTGGGATTCAGTTGAGTGAGATTCAAATTGAGGGGTGCTCAAGATGAAGCCTGAACTTTGCCGCGAACCACAGGAGCCTCTTTTTCATTTTCAACAGGAGCGGCGCTGGGCAGATGACGCGCAATCAGCGCGCGGTAGCCAGCAGCACCAAGGCAGGCACCCAGAATGGGCGCAAAAATCGGAACCAGGAAGTAAGGAATGTCACGACCGCCGGTGAAGGCCATTTCACCCCAGCCAGCGAAGAACGTCATCAGCTTCGGACCGAAGTCGCGCGCCGGGTTCATGGCAAAACCGGTCAGTGGGCCCATCGAGCTGCCTATCACGGCTACCAGCAGGCCGATCAGCAAGGGCGCCAGCGGGCCGCGCGGCAAGCCGTTGCTGTCATCGCCCAAAGCCATGATGACGCCCATCAGAATGGTGGTAATGACCACTTCGACCAGAAATGCCTGCTCCACGGAAATGGCAGGGTTTGGATAGGTCGAAAACACCGAGGCCAGTTCAAGGCTCTGTTCGCTGCCGCGAATAATGTGGTGCGCATGTTCGAAGTCGAAAAAAAGGCTGATGTACAGCAGGTACACCAAGCCAGCTCCGCAGAACGCGCCTGCGATTTGCGCCGAGATATAAAAAGGCAACTTACGTTTTTCGAAACCGGCAAACAGACTCAGCGCGATGCTGACAGCCGGGTTGAGGTGGGCACCTGAAATGCCGGCACTGAGGTAGATCCCCATGCTGACGGCCATGCCCCAGATGATGCAGATTTCCCACAAGCCGAAAGTGGCTCCCGCGACCTTGAGCGCTGCAACGCATCCTGTGCCGAAAAAAATCATCAGGGCTGTGCCAAGAAATTCAGCTACACATTGCCCGGTGAGTGTCGGTTGTTTTAGTGCGATGGTCATGGATACCTCATTTTTGTTTTTGTCTCGGCACCCTGAGACAGGCATGGGTGCTCGTTATTCGTGCGTATCAGAAAAACCCCATTTCTGATCGCTGGTGCGAGTTATACCGAAAAACCGCTTTCGATAATATTCGTAAACGAAAAAATATAGACAAGAAACAACGCTGTCAAAGGTCGGAACCGAACGGTCATGGAGTGGATACGAGCCCGCACAGCCGCTTTATACCGGGATTTTATGGCTGTTACCAAAAAGCCATCAGTGTTGCAGGTGGCGTGAATCAAGGCATGTTCACTTTACTTGGCTTAAAGTGGCAGGCAGTCGGAAGCCTAAGGAGCGTTGCATGACCCCTGCACTGGATTTACTGAAAAAACTTCGCGCCGAACATCGTATCCACAGTTACGAACACGATCCCAAAGCAGCGTCATATGGGCTGGAAGCAGCGGAAAAGCTGGGGCTGGAGCCCGCGCGGGTTTTCAAGACATTGTTGGCCAGTACCGAAAAGGGCGAGTTACTGGTCGCCGTAGTGCCGGTCGTCGGAACGCTTGATCTGAAGGCTCTGGCACAGGCCGCCGGGGCGAAAAAAACCGAAATGGCTGACCCCGCGGCGGCGCAGCGCTCAACGGGCTACCTGTTGGGTGGTATCAGCCCACTGGGCCAGAAGAAGCGCCTGCGTACGTTCATTGACGACACAGCGCAGGGTTTTGAGAGTATTTACGTCAGCGCCGGGAGGAGGGGGCTGGAGGTTGAGCTTTCGGCAGCCGTGCTGGCCGAGCATACGCAGGCTCGGTTCGCAGCGATTGGCCGGGAATAAGCTGCGGCTCAGTGATTGACCGTATGCGCCGCGACGCTGCCGGGCGCTGCAAACAGCACCAGATGGTCAGCTGCCACACGAATACCGACTTCCTCGCCCTGACCGTGATCGGCATGACTGGGGAAAATGGCTTCAAGTTGGCTGCCGGTAGACAGCTGCAGGCGATACAGCGTCGATGCGCCCTGAAATGTTCGACCGATTACCCGCGCTTTCAGGTCGCTGTGCGGCGCGTAGACGATATCGTCAGGTCGCAGCAAGACATCCACGGCGCTGCCGCTGACGCCCGGATATGCCCGGTTGCCGCGCAGAACACCCAGTTCGGTGCGCACCGATTCGGGGTCTATCATCTGCCCGCGAATGAAATACCCCTGGCCAATGAAGCTGGCGACAAAGGGCGTACGAGGTTCGTGATACAGGTTGTAAGGCGTATCCCACTGCTCCAGGCGACCTTCCTTGAATACGCCGACATGATCGCTGACCGCGAAAGCCTCTTCCTGATCATGGGTCACCAGAATGGCACTGGTACCACGTGCCTTTAGAATATCGCGCACTTCATGGCTCAGACGTCTACGCAACTCGCCATCCAGGTTGGAGAAGGGTTCATCGAGCAGCAACAGTTGCGGCTCCGGTGCCAGCGCCCTGGCCAGGGCCACTCGTTGTTGCTGCCCGCCGGATAACTCGTGAGGGTAGCGTTTGCCCAGGGCACCGAGGTTGACCAGTTCAAGCAACTCGGCGATCACCTGATCAAGGCGCGGTTGGTTGCGAATGCCGAATGCGATGTTCTCGGCGACGCTCAGGTGCGGGAACAGCGCGTAATCCTGAAACACCATGCCGATACGGCGCTTCTCCGGTGCCAGAGTCCAGCCCGGACGGGAAATGACTTCGCCCGCCAGGGTTATCTCCCCTGCATGTATCGGCTCGAAACCGGCAATCGCACGCAGTGTGGTGGTCTTGCCGCAGCCCGACGAGCCTAGCAGGCAGCCAATATCGCCCGCGTTGAGGTGCATGTTCAAATCCTGCACCACGCGCTGTTTCTGATAGCCGCAAGCGAGGTTGCGCAGGTTCAGCAGCAACGGGTTCATGCGGGCTTGCAGGCCGGCGCGACGAGAAACTCCAGCAGCGCTTTCTGCGCGTGCAAGCGATTTTCTGCCTGATCCCAGGCGATCGAGCGTGAATCATCCAGCAGGTCGACACTGATTTCTTCGCCGCGATGAGCAGGCAGGCAGTGCATGAACAGCACGTCCTTGTCAGCCAGGTCGAGCAGGGCGCGCGTGACCTGAAACGGCGCGAACAACTTCTTGCGCCGGGCGGTTTCCTCTTCCTGACCCATGGAGGTCCACACATCGGTGCTGACCAGATGGGCGCCCTCAACTGCGGCTTTCGGGTCGCGGACCACGGTGACACGCTCGCCAGCCAGCGTCAGGAACTCGGCGTTTGGCTCGTAGCCGGCAGGGCAGGCCACACGCAACTGGAAGTCGAATTGAATCGCCGCTTCTATATAGCTGTTGCACATGTTGTTGCCATCGCCGATCCAGGCAACGGTCTTGCCCTGGATCGAGCCGCGATGCTCCAGGAAGGTCTGCATGTCGGCCAGCAGCTGACACGGGTGTAAGTCATCCGACAGACCATTGATAACCGGAACGCGGGAATTGGCGGCGAATTCGGTCAGATTGCTGTGCGCGTAGGTACGGATCATTACCGCATCGAGCATGCGTGACATGACTTTTGCACTGTCGGCAATCGGCTCGCCACGGCCCAATTGGGTGTCGCGATGGGACAAAAAGATGGCCTGGCCACCCAGCTGAATCATCCCTGCTTCAAAAGAAAGACGGGTACGTGTCGAGGATTTCTCGAAAATCATCCCCAATACCCGGTTCTTCAGCGGTTCAAAAAGCTCACCGCGATTTCGCAGGTCTTTGAGCTCTACGCCACGACGGATCAAGCCCAGGAGTTCATCTGGGGTGTAATCCATCATCGAGAGAAAGTGCCTGGCGTTCATGATTAACTACCTTTTTTGCAACAGACCGCAGGTTATCAAAGCCGGTTTTTATCGGGAAAACGGGCGAGACCTGCGGCGGAAGCCGCACGAGGCGACGAATAAGAAAGGCGCGATAGTATAAAAAAATGTCGCGTCTTACCAATAGCATGCTGTTTTCTGAAACACCGATGTCACTGGCGCTCCCCGTCAGGGGGCACTGTTATTCTTTGTTGACGAGTTAAAAACTGGCTAAGCTGATAAGGCCAATAGCCATCTCTGCTTTTTCCGAAGGCAGCATTTGTACACTGCTCAAATAGCGCTTGGCAATTAGTACCAATCCTGCAACAGTCCGGGTTTGCGCGGGCGCGCTGAATGCGACCCGCTTCACGGGCTGGAAACAAGGACCGTTTCTTTAATGCCGGGCGTAGGTTATAAATCGTTGCCGATACATTACTGATCGAGGGGTGGGGAATGGACTCAAAAGAGCGTCAACTAACGGAGTTACTCGGGCTGACCGCCCGCACGCTTACCCATCTGACCGCCTCAATGACCTCGATGTCCTTTGAGTTGCTGCGCAGCGAGGACGAAGTCACGCGTAATGCGGGGCGGCGCATGATTGATCGCATGGCGACCATCAGCTCGGGACTCGACGAGCACTGGCGCCTGATCGGTGACCTGACCGGTGTTCACCTGGCTCAGGAGCAGGTCGAAACCGTCACTGAAATCCAGTTGCAGCGTAAGGTCGTCACGCCTATCGGCGGTTGATACGGTCCACTCATCGGCCCGCCTGATGCCCCCCGATTCACACGACAAACGTCAGTGGCGCGGGTTATTGGCAGCGGCCATAGTGCTTGTCAGGCAATCAACCGGATTGCCATGACAAGATCTGAGGCTGTGATGACCCGGACTGAACACTACCGCGCCTGCCACCTGTGTGAGGCCATTTGCGGTCTTGCCATCGAGACCGTTACCGAGCCGGATTCTGCCCCGCGCATCACCTCGATCAAGGGTGACCCGCTGGACACTTTCAGCCGTGGCCACATCTGCCCCAAGGCTGTTGCGCTGCAAGACATCCAGAACGACCCCGACCGCCTGCGTCAGCCGATGCTGCGCAGCGGTGACCAATGGCGACCGATCGCCTGGCAGGCCGCGTTCGATCTGGTGGCAGAGCGGCTTTACGCCATTCAGCAGCGCCATGGGCAGAACGCGGTAGCGGTTTATCAGGGCAACCCCAGCGTGCACAACTATGGGCTGATGACCCACAGCAATTATTTTCTCGGGCTGCTCAAGACACGTAATCGCTTCTCGGCGACCTCGGTTGATCAGTTGCCGCATCACCTCACCAGTTTTCTGATGTATGGCCACGGCATGCTGTTGCCGATTCCGGATATCGATCACACCGACTTCATGCTTATCCTGGGTGGCAACCCGTTGGCGTCCAACGGCAGCATCATGAGCGTGCCGGATGTTGAAAAGCGTCTGAAAGCGATCCAGCAGCGCGGCGGTAAACTGGTGGTCATCGACCCGCGCCGCAGTGAGACGGCGGCCATCGCCGACCAGCATCTGTTCGTGCGTCCGGGCGGTGATGCAGCGCTGCTGTTCGGTCTGCTCAATACTCTGTTTGAAGAAGGTCTGACTCGCGAGAGTCACTTGCCTATCGATGGCCTGGATCAGGTGCGACACGCCATTGCAGGCTTCACTGCGCAGGCCATGAGCCCACGCTGCGGCATTGCTGCCGAGCAGATCCGGCAACTGGCGCGGGATTTCGCGGCCGCTGACAAGGCGGTCTGTTATGGCCGAATGGGGGTGTCGACCCAGACCTTCGGCACGTTGTGTCATTGGCTGGCGCAACTGATCAATCTGGTGACCGGCAACCTGGATCGCGTGGGCGGAACGCTGTGTACGGAACCCGCAGTTGATCTCGTCAGTTCGACTTCGGGCGGCCATTTCAATCTATGGCAAAGCCGGGTGTCCGGCCTGCCTGAGTACGGCGGCGAATTACCGGTGTCGGCGCTGGCCGAGGAAATGCTCGTGGACGGGGAAGGGCAGGTTCGCGCACTGGTGACTGTCGCGGGTAATCCGGTTCTGTCCACCCCCAATGGCCGTCAGTTGGAACAGGCGCTCGAAGGTGTGGAGTTCATGCTCAGCATTGATCTTTATATCAACGAAACTACCCGCCACGCCGACTTGATCCTGCCGTCCACCTCAGCGTTGGAAAACGATCACTACGACACCACCTTCAATACCCTGGCAGTGCGCAACGTCACTCGCTTCAATCAGGCCATTTTCGACAAGCCCGAAGGTGCGCTGCATGACTGGGAGATCTTTGTCGGTCTGGCCAGATCATTTGCAGCCAGGGCGCAGCGGGAACTCAAACCGACCCTGCCACCCGCGCAGATGATTGATCGCGGGTTGCGCGCAGGCTTCTATGGCGATGCATCGCCGCACAAACTGTCACTGGAAACGTTGGCCAGTCACCCGCACGGGCTCGATCTGGGGGCGTTGAAGCCTAACCTCACTGAGCGCCTGAAAACCGCCAACGGGCGGATTCAGGCGGCCCCAGAGGTCATCATGGCCGACCTGGCGCGCTTCGCGGCCGACCCCGCTCCCGATTCCGCAGCGTTGTTGCTGATTGGTCGTCGGCACGTGCGCAGCAATAATTCGTGGATGCACAACTATCACCGGCTGGTAAAAGGCAAGCCCCGGCATCAATTGCTGATGCACCCTGACGATCTTGCCTGTCGTGGTTTGAACGATGGCCAGCAGGTGCGGGTCAGCTCTCGGGTCGGGACGATCGAGGTGCAGGTGCTGGGCAGTCTCGACATGATGCCCGGGGTGGTCAGCCTGCCGCATGGCTGGGGACATTCGCGTACCGGGGTGAAAATGGATATCGCCCGGAGTCAGCCAGGGGTGAGCGCCAATGACCTGACCGACGAACGGCAACTCGACGTACTCTCCGGCAATGCGGCGTTGAACGGTGTGCCGGTACAGGTGGCTGCCTGTTAAGGCTCAAGACAGAGCGTCATGCTCGGGATTTCGTTACAATGCGCCACCGTGCCGACAACTGAGTCGGATATTTCAGCCGAGGTGCTCCATGGATATCATCGAAACGATCAAAGAGCAGATTGCCAACAACACCATTCTGCTTTACATGAAAGGCGCTCCGAATGCCCCTCAATGCGGCTTTTCGGCCAAGGCTTCCCAGGCATTGATGGCGTGTGGCGAAAAATTTGCCTACGTCGACATTCTGCAAAACCCTGAAATTCGCGCCAACCTGCCAAAGTACGCCAACTGGCCGACTTTCCCGCAACTGTGGGTGGCTGGTGAACTGGTCGGCGGTAGCGACATCATCACCGAAATGATGGCTGATGGTTCGCTGCAAACTCTGGTCAAGGAAGCATCGGCCGCCAAAGCCGAGTAAAGCCTTGCGCTGCATCGTGGGCACGATAGTCGAGATTATCGTGCCCTGCGCCCAAGCATGGTTTTACGCACAAGAAAAAGCCCGCTCTCGATTGAGGCGGGCTTTTTCATTGCAGCGCAACCGGTGAATCAGTCGCCCATCTGCGACTGCAGGTAGTTCTCGATACCGACCTTGACGATCAGACCCAGCTGGGTCTCCAGCCAGTCGATTTGCTCTTCCTTGGGCTCGAGGATGTCTTCCAGCAGTTCACGGCTGCCGAAGTCACCTACCGTTTCAAAGTGAGCAATGGCCGCTTTCAGATCAGCCAGGCCTTTCTGCTCGATCTTCAGGTCGCACTCGAGCATTTCCTTGGTGTGCTCACCAATCAGGATCTTGCCCAGATCCTGCAGGTTTGGCAGCCCTTCAAGGAACAGCGTGCGCTTGATCAGCTTGTCGGCATACTTCATCGCATGGATGGATTCTTTGTACTCATGGCCGCCGAGCTTTTTCAGACCCCAGTCTTCATACATGCGCGCATGCAGGAAATACTGATTGATGGCGACCAGCTCGTTTCCGAGGATCTTGTTGAGATGCTGGATGACTGTAATGTCGCCTTTCATGTTCGAGGTCCTGCCGGTGGCTTGTGTATATAAGCGCCGAGTGTGAGCCGCGCTTAAACGCCTGTCAAACCTAAGTTGTTGAATAATAAGTGAATTTAAATAGGAATAAGAATGTTTGAGTTCCGCATCTTGACGCTAAGCGCTTGAATTACAGGCATAAAAAAACCGGGCAGGGTGCCCGGTTCTTTAAAAGAGGGGGATTCAGGCGGCTGAAAATTCTGCTGGATACGCCAGCGATGCCTGAGTGGTTTGCAGTTCTGTCAGCGTGTCACGCACCACTTCCTTCGCAAGGCAGGCGCATTTTCCGCATTTACTCGCAACACCCAGCGTTTCACGGACTTCACGATAACTGCAGCAGCCTTCCAGAATTGCATCCCGGATTTGACCGTCTGTGACACCTTGGCAAAGACAAACATACATAAGCTATTGACCGTCGCTGGTTTATTGCTTGGTGCCGAGGAGCTTAATGTTAATGAGAATGCTTGTCAAAACTGTTTTGGGTTCGATTCAGGTAGAACGATGAGCGGTTGTTTTCATCCTGAGCGCATCCAGCCATCACGTTTCAGGCAGGCATGAAAAAACCGGCGCGAAGCCGGTCCATTCACTGCCGTGCCGACGTTAGTCGTCGAAGTCTTCCCAGCCGCCCATTTCCTTCCAGCGGTTGACGATGCCGCAGAACAGCTCTGCAGTCTTCTCGGTGTCGTAGCGAGCCGAGTGGGCTTCGCGGCCGTCGAAGTCGATTCCGGCAGCCTGGCAGGCCTTGGCCAGCACGGTCTGACCGTAAGCCAGGCCTGCGAGGGTAGCGGTGTCGAAGCTTGAGAACGGGTGAAACGGGTTGCGCTTCATGTCCATTCGCGCGACAGCGGCATTGACGAAGCCGAGGTCGAAGCTGGCGTTGTGGCCGACAAGTACGGCGCGTTTGCAGCCATTGGCCTTGAGGGCCTTGCGCACGCCGCGGAAGATGTCGTTCATTGCGGTTTCTTCGCTGACCGCCATGCGCAACGGGTGATCCAGCTTGATCCCGGTAAACTCCAGCGCAGCGGCTTCGATATTGGCGCCTTCGAACGGCTCGACGCGGAAGAAATAGGTGTGTTCCGGGAACACGAAGCCTTTTTCATCCATGCCGATGGTCACGGCAGCAATTTCCAGCAGTGCGTCGGTGGCTGAGTTGAAACCGCCGGTTTCTACGTCGACGACCACGGGCAGGTACCCGCGAAAGCGTGCTGCCATCGGGTGACGAGAACCGCCGCCACCGCCGTGGCCTTCGTGTTCGTCGTCAAAATGATCTTCACTCACGCGTGTTCCTCCAGGCGCCAGCGCAGTTTTTCACCAGCGCGCAGCGGGATAACGTTCAACTCGCCAAACGGCAGGCTGGCAGGGGCGGTCCACTCGTCACGCACCAGCGTGATGGTGTCCTGATTGGCGGGCAGGCCGTAGAACTCCGGACCGTGAAGACTGGCAAAGCCCTCCAGCTTGTCCAGCGCGTTACGCTGCTCGAAAGCTTCTGCATACAATTCGATGGCCGCGTAGGCGGTGTAGCAACCGGCGCAACCGCAAGCGTTTTCCTTGGCGTGTTGGGCGTGCGGTGCCGAGTCGGTGCCCAGGAAGAACTTGCCGCTGCCACTGGTGGCGGCGTCGAGCAGGGACGTCTGGTGCGTATTGCGCTTGAGAATCGGCAGGCAATAGAAGTGCGGGCGAATGCCGCCAACCAGCATGTGATTGCGGTTGTACAGCAGGTGATGCGCGGTGATGGTCGCCGCGACATTGGCTGATGCTTCATTGACGAACTGCACCGCTTCACCGGTGGTGATGTGTTCAAACACCACTTTCAGGGTCGGGAAGCGTTCGACTACACGACGCAGGTGCTCATCGATGAAGACCTTTTCGCGGTCGAACACGTCGATCTCGCCGCGCGTCACTTCCCCGTGTACCAGCAGGAGCATGCCGACTTCGGCCATGGTCTCGAGCGCCGGGAAAATCTTGTCGATGCTGGTGACACCGGAATCGGAGTTGGTGGTCGCGCCGGCCGGATACAGCTTGGCGGCGTGCACGAAGCCACTGGCCTTGGCGGTACGGATGTCGTCGGGCGTGGTCTGGTCGGTGAGGTACAGCACCATCAACGGCTCGAAGCGGCTGCCGGCCGGGCGTGCAGCCAGAATGCGCTGACGATAGGCATCGGCTTGCTGCGCGTTGCGCACCGGAGGCACGAGGTTGGGCATGATGATTGCGCGGCCAAAAGTTCGCGCTACGTCAGCAACGGTATGAGGCAAGACAGCTCCGTCACGGAGGTGAATGTGCCAGTCGTCGGGACGCAGGAGGGTCAGGCGGTCAGACATTGGGGATTCCAGGCGGGTCAAACTCGCTGGGAATGCTACCGGAAAAGACTCTCTCAGGCATCCGCTATCAAGTTTTGCACGAAGTTACCGATAGCCCCCTTGTCAGTCAGTCATTTTTTGTTTCGCGTTTATTTCCAGTGGAGCCTCCCGTGCGCCAGCGATATTTAGCCCTGCTCAGCATGTTTGCCAGCCTCCCGGCGATGGCTATCAGTTTCCAGACTCGTCTGGAGAGCATCGAGTGGAAGGTCGAAGGCGATCAGTTCGAATGCCGCCTGACTCAGCCGATCACCGACTTCGGTGCCGGTGAGTTCGTGCGCCGTGCCGGTGAGCAGGCGACGTTTCGCCTCAAGGCTTCCTACAACATGCTGGGCAACGGTTCCGCAACGCTGCTGGCCGCCGCCGCACCGTGGCAGCCGGGGCGTGGTGATATCAATCTGGGGTCGGTGCGCGTCAGCAATGGCGACATACCCTTCAATACTTCCCAGGCACAGGCCGGGCGTCTGATCAGTGGTCTGATGGACGGTCGCAGCCCGCTTATCCGTCACTACACCCGTGACGGTGGCCAGATGGAAGTGCGCCTGCTGCCGGTCAAGTTCAGCAAGGCGTTCAGTGATTACCAGGCGTGCACAGCCAAACTTCTGCCGATGAACTTCGATCAGGTCAAACAGGCTGAAGTAGGATTTCCCGGTGGCGGTATTGAACTGGATGCCCATGCCAAGGCGCGTCTGGACAACATGGTGGCTTATTTGAAGGCCGACCCGACGGTTAACCGTATCGAGCTTGACGGCCATTCGGACAACAGTGGCAATCGGCTCACCAACCGCGACCTTTCCCGCCGCCGTGCGCTGGCGGTCATGGACTACTTCAAGGCTCAGGGCATCCCCGAGCAGCAAATCACCCTGCGCTTTCATGGCGAACGCTACCCGCTGGTGCCCAACACCAATGAGGCCAATCGTGCGCGCAACCGCCGCGTGAACGTGCATCTGGAGCGTGTTGCGCCCGATGAGCGTCCGGTGCCGGTAGCCTCTGCGGTCAGTGCAGCGCACACGTCCTGATGGCTGCATAAGGCTCCTGCCAAACGTCGCCTTGTCGTCACAAGCTGTCGCGCCCCTGTAAATTTGCTGGTTTGAACGGTAGAATCAGCGGTTTTCCGTACAACCCGGTGGAGTGATGGCATGGCGGACGTAAACAAGGTAGTTCTCGCGTATTCCGGTGGCCTGGATACTTCGGTAATCCTCAAGTGGCTGCAAGATACGTACAACTGCGAAGTGGTGACCTTTACCGCTGACCTGGGTCAGGGTGAAGAAGTCGAGCCGGCACGCGCCAAGGCTCAGGCCATGGGCGTGAAAGAAATCTACATCGATGACCTGCGCGAAGAGTTCGTGCGTGATTTCGTGTTCCCGATGTTCCGTGCCAACACCGTCTATGAAGGCGAGTACCTGCTGGGCACTTCCATCGCTCGCCCGCTGATCGCCAAGCGCCTGATCGAGATCGCCAACGAAACCGGCGCTGATGCCATTTCCCATGGTGCCACCGGTAAAGGCAACGATCAGGTGCGTTTCGAGCTGGGCGCCTATGCGCTCAAGCCAGGTGTCAAAGTGATTGCTCCGTGGCGTGAATGGGACTTGCTCTCTCGTGAAAAGCTGATGGACTACGCCGAGAAGCACAACATTCCGATCGAGCGCCACGGCAAGAAGAAATCCCCGTACTCGATGGATGCCAACCTGCTGCACATCTCCTATGAGGGCGGTGTGCTGGAAGACACCTGGACCGAGCACGAAGAAGACATGTGGCGCTGGACCAAGTCTCCTGAGGACGCGCCGAACGTTGCAACTTATCTGGAGCTGACCTACCGCAATGGCGACATCGTTGCGCTGGACGGCGTTGAGATGACGCCTGCCACTGTGTTGGCGACCCTGAACCGCATCGGTGGCGAAAACGGCATCGGACGTCTGGACATCGTTGAAAACCGTTACGTGGGCATGAAGTCCCGTGGCTGCTACGAGACGCCGGGCGGCACCATCATGCTGCGTGCTCACCGCGCCATCGAATCGATCACTCTGGACCGTGAAGTCGCCCACCTCAAGGACGAACTGATGGCCAAATACGCCAGCCTGATCTACACAGGTTACTGGTGGAGCCCGGAGCGTCTGATGCTGCAGCAGATGATCGACGCGTCTCAGGCCCATGTGAACGGTGTTGTACGTCTGAAGCTTTATAAAGGCAATGTGATTGTTACCGGTCGCAAGTCGGACGATTCGTTGTTCGATGCCAATATCGCTACCTTCGAAGATGACGCAGGTGCCTATGATCAGGCCGATGCGGCAGGCTTCATCAAGCTCAATGCCTTGCGTATGCGTATTGCTGCGAATAAAGGCCGTAAGCTGTTCTGATACTGCTGGTTGTTCGATGAGTGCAGCCCTTGCAGGGCTGCACTTTAAATCCAGGTTCCCCGTCACGCCTTTAAAGCGTCAACGTCTGTAGCCATTTCTCGAATTCAGGCTCTCTGACAAGTTGCTCATTGTTCATGAGTGTTTCTAGACCGTCCTGCCGGACGCTCAGTGTGTTTTCGGCGTCGCAGTACTCGTTTGATATTGACAGAGTATTTCCATCGGCAAGTCATGTAAGCAGCAGTTCGCCGGGTGCAGGCGATTATGTATCGCCGCGCATGTACTCATTAAATTCGTTCTTACCGTTCATGGCGAAAAGTGCAGGTCTGCTTTTGGTTTTTTCCTACAGTGGCTGTCGAAGTTAAAAGCAGGGTGCCTGGTGCTTTCTGCGTGGCAGTCGAAACTTACGCACTCGATACCTGTTTTAGAGTCGGGCTTCAGGTCGTGTCGCTCTCGCGTTGCTGCTTGAACTCGAATCGATAGGCCTTGCCGATATTCCATACCTGGCGAAGGCTCAGGTCCAGTACCTGGGCAATCTCGGCTGCGGTATAGCCCAGCGCCGAGTAATGCATGGCGTGGCCGGCCACCACGTCGTCGATATCCGTAGCGTCATGACGGGCCTCCCTGCGGGTGGTGAGCATGGGCTGACTGACAGTGATCGTCACACCGTTTTCGGTAGCCAGTTGGCGAACGTCTTTTTTATTCATGCGTAATGAATATTGCAGCGCTGTAAAGCCTGCGCCCTTGGCGGCCAAGTATTTGAGTTGTTCAAGCTTGCCAGCGTGTTCAGGCCCGTCTGGCAGGGTTGGCGCTATATCGGTCGAGGACGGGTTTGATGCGCCTGCCATCTCTCCATCGGGTATGACTGCAATAATACCGCCTTTGGCAACAAAGTTTTCCACAGCGGTGATTAACTCGGAAGCGGTGGGTATTGATGAGCGCGTGCGCGCGTATCTAGTATTCATGGTGTATCCCTTTTTGAACATGGTTATACACAGGGCCCATTCAAAAGAGTTGCCAGGCACTCAGAGTTTGTCACGCGGCAGTGTCGCCTGATGAGCCGTGTACGCAACACCTGAATTCAGCCGGTTCGCGTGATACACCAAGTGCGTGTAAACGCGCCGCTCATGAACTGCAAACGTGTATGACCCAATGATAGTGTTTCATAGGGCTGCACATGGTTAATGGCAGTAAGTAATAAAGTCTCTGTTAAAAAAGTAACGACTGGTAATAAAATTTGCAAGTGAAAAATGGTGTGCCGCCAGAATTGATTTGTCGCTCTTTATAAAGTCTTACGTGCTGTAATGTTGTGTCCGTGAATTTTGTAGTACGTTTCCTATTCGATTCCCTGTGTCTGGATTTGAAATAGAAAATGGTATTTGCTACTTGTCGAAAGAGCTGCTTATGGTCTTGAATGATGTAGGGTTATGCTATGGTGTGTGTAAGATCTTGCGACAATGCAAGGGGGATGGACTATCATTATTTGGCGTTTGTCGGCAATGGTTCAATTGGCACGCCGCGTTTATGTTGTGCGCTTCGGTTGTAGGAACTTTCCTTCATGCCTGTAAGGAGCGTCCTTAAATAAATATTTGTACGAAATTCCGGAATCGATGTGTAATTTTTAATCCCCGTTTGCGTATGTAATGCGTGGTGTGTATTCACTGATTTTCCATCATGGGGTTTCGGGTAGGGCATCCGGATGCAAGGCCTCTACAGTTTTCCGGCTGTTTTTGCTGGCGATAAGCCATGTGCCCGGCGTGTTCTGACGCTAACGCAAAAACAGTGTGGCGATACTTTTAACAGATGCAGCAAGGTCATTTTTGAACGTAAAAGTTTGGCTGGGTTTGCTGCATGCATTTACTTACTGGCGCTGTGATGCTTATGCCGTAGCCGCCAGCAATAAAAAATCACCAGATTCCGAAAAGGAAGGCTCTGTGAAAATTAATAAAAAATGTACGTTCCTGCCGAGTTTTGTAGGAAGTTTCTGCTGTAATTGTAGGAATGGTCTTTGGCTGTCAGTCCACAAGGGTGAGCGCCATGCAAAGCAGTAAACGACTAAGTTATTGTGCTGGCTCTGAAAATTCGAATAGCGAAAAATGGACTGCCCATGAATAAAGTGCTGATCGTGGATGATCATCCCGTCATTCGCCTTGCTGTACGCATGCTGATGGAGCGTCATGGCTATGAGGTCATTGCGGAGACTGACAACGGTGTGGATGCGCTGCAACTGGCTCGTGAGCACCTTCCTGATATCGTCATTCTTGATATTGGTATCCCCAAGCTCGACGGGCTGGAAGTTATTGCCCGACTGTCAGCCATGACATTGCCGTTCAAGGTCCTGATTCTGACGTCTCAGGCACCCGGCCACTTTTCCATGCGCTGCATGCAGGCAGGGGCCGCCGGATATGTCTGCAAGCAACAGGACCTGACCGAGCTGCTCAGCGCTATCAAGGCGGTACTCTCGGGGTACAGCTACTTTCCCAATCAGGCGTTGCACACGGTTCGTTCCAGTATGGGCAACGCGAGCGAGTCGGACATGGTTGACCGACTTTCCGGCAGGGAGATGATGGTTCTGCAACAACTGGCCAGAGGCAAGACCAACAAGGAAATTGCAGACGGTATGTTTCTGAGCAACAAAACCGTCAGTACCTATAAAACGCGTTTGTTGCTCAAGCTCAACGCGCATTCACTGGTCGATCTGATCGAGCTCGCCCAGCGTAACGGGCTGGTCTGAATAACCGGTCTGTTTGAGAAGGAAGCGTGCCTGGTGCCCACGTATGTGGAGCGGGTGAAGAGCAGCCAGTCACGTATTGAAGCCTCTTCTGTGAGAGGCTTCAAATGCCTGAATGGAACGGTAGGTGGCAGGAAGCCGGTGCGAGGTTTTTTACGCTTGTCTAGAAGTCGAAATCGTAGTCGGCCAGCTGTTTCTGCAAGCGCCGCTCTTCAAGCAGGTTGTCGATGGTGCGTCGTTTGCTCAGATTGGTCTTTGCCGGCTCAATAGTCGCTGTTTCGGTTTCATCCGTTTCGACGGAAACAAGGTCATCGTCCACGTCCAGTTGCTCGTTGTCAGTGCTCATGAAGTCGACTCCAGGGCTTGGGCTCTCTGGCGCCTCTTATATCGACAATCCACAAGCGGGTAAAAAAGATTTTTTCAATCGACAGGATAGCAACCACCTGTCTGGCTCAATCGTCGGACGTTTTTTCCTTGTAATCGCACAGGTCTTCTATGCGGCAACTGCCGCATCGCGGCTTGCGTGCCTGACAAACGTAGCGTCCGTGCAGGATCAGCCAGTGGTGCGCATCGAGCAGATAGTTCTTTGGCACAAATTTCATCAATTGCTTCTCCACCTCCACCACATTTTTCCCTGGCGCGATGCCCGTACGGTTGCTGACGCGAAAGATGTGAGTGTCTACAGCCATCGCGACCTGACGGAAAGCAGTGTTGAGCACGACATTGGCAGTCTTGCGTCCTACGCCCGGTAATGCCTCGAGTGCTTCTCGGGTCTGCGGTACTTCGCTGTTATGCAGCTCCACCAGCATCCGGCAGGTTTCAATTACGTTTTTGGCTTTGCTGTTGTAAAGGCCAATTGTCTTGATGTACTCGGACAGCCCCTCGACGCCCAGGTCATATATGGCTTGTGGCGTATTGGCAACCGGGTACAGCTTCGCCGTGGCCTTGTTGACGCTCACGTCAGTGGCCTGGGCAGAAAGGATGACGGCGATCAACAGCTCAAAAGGCGTGGTGTAGGCCAGTTCGGTTTTAGGGTCCGGATTGTCCTCATGCAGCCTGCGAAAGATTTCCTGGCGTTTTGCGGCATTCATGGACGGAGCTTTTCCTCGGAATTAGACTGTGCGGGAGGCGGCAGAAGTGCTGCAAGTGTTTGCTCGGCGGCTTCGTATTCGCGCTGCAACTCCACGAGCCTGGCGGCCTGCTCGGCAATCGGTGGATGGCCGAAGGCCTTGAGCGACTTGTTGAGCTGCGCGCGGCTCATGGCCACGGCAATACGGGCTCTTTTCACCGCTTCATCCGGTCCGGCAGGTTTGTCGTTTCGGGCGAGTGCAACGGCGGAATGAGGCAGCACGTCACGAGCGGATTCAATGCGTTGCGACCGCGCAAGGCGCTCTGCCAGCCGTTTTTGCTGTTCACGGTGCAGGCGCGCATTTCGTGCTTCGAAACGCTTCCGGGCATGGCTACGCTTGCGCTGCCGCGCCTCCTGCAGCTCGGGTGTAGGGGCCAGACCACCCACGATGGGCGTGACCGTTGCCAGTGGCAGCGGATGCATTTCAATGCAGTCCACCGGGCATGGCGCAACGCACAGATCGCAGCCTGTGCATTCATCGATAATCACGGTGTGCATCAGCTTGGATGCGCCGAGAATGGCATCTACGGGGCAGGCCTGAATGCATTTGGTACAACCGATGCACTCTGCTTCGCGAATGAACGCAACCTGCGCAGGGGCTGCACCGCGTTCCATATCCAGCCGCAGAGCCGGAACACCCAACAGCTCTGCCAGTTGGGCTATTGTTTCGTCCCCGCCCGGCGGGCATTTGTTGATGGCTTCACCGCCAGCGATGCCTTCGGCGTAGGGCTTGCAGCCGGGATGGCCGCACTTGCCGCACTGAGTCTGCGGCAGAAGGGCGTCGATACTGCGGATGAGGTCCACGCCGGGAAGCAGGCGAATCAATTCAGTCATGATCTTGCCAGGTGACCAACAGGTGTTCTGTCTATCGAGGATGCAGCATTATCGGACAGACCGGGAGGTTTGCGAATGCGCAAAGGCCCGGTATCCGCCTGATAGCTGGATACCGGGCCTTGTCCGGGTTTACTTGATGCGCTGGCCGGGTTTTGCACCACTGTCCGGGCTGAGCAGATAGATCTCCTCGCCGCCAGGACCTGCCGCCATCACCATACCTTCCGAAATGCCGAAGCGCATTTTTCGCGGTTTGAGGTTGGCGATCATCATGGTCAGACGGCCTTCGAGTTCGGACGGGTTCGGGTAGGCGCTCTTGATGCCGGAAAAGACATTGCGCTGCTCGTCGCCGATGTCCAGGGTCAGGCGCAGCAACTTGTCGGCACCCTCCACGTGTTCGGCCTTGAGAATCAGTGCAACACGCAGATCGATGGCGGCAAAAGCGTCAAAGTCGATTTCCGCCGACAGCGGGTCTTTGGCGAGTTCGCCATTACCGGCAGGCGCACTGCTCGCGGTAGTGTCGGTAGCGGTCAGGTCTTCCTTGGAAGCAGCAGCCATGGCTTCTACCTTGAGTGGATCTATGCGGGTCATCAGGGCCGAGAACGGATTGAGCTGATGATTGCCCAGCAAGGTCTTGTGGTCTTCCCAGGTCAGCGGCTCGACGTTGAGAAATTTCTCTGCGTCGGCGGCCAGATTCGGCAATACCGGTTTGAGGAAAATGACCAGCTGGCGGAACAGGTTTATACCCAGCGCACAGACCGCCTGCACCTCATCCTGTTTACCTTCCTGTTTGGCCAGCGCCCACGGCGCTTTTTCCGCGATATAGGCGTTGGCGCGATCCGCCAGAGCCATGGTTTCGCGCATGGCGCGGGCGAAGTCGCGGGCTTCGTAGGCGTCGGCAATGCTTGGGGCTGCCGCGAGGAAGGCATCGGTCAATTCGGGAGCCGCATTGGCCTCGACCATTACACCGGCGTTGCCTTTGTGGATGAACCCGGCACAACGGCTGGCGATGTTCACGACCTTGCCGATCAGGTCAGAGTTGACCTTTTGCACGAAGTCTTCGAGGTTCAAATCCAGGTCGTCGACGCCACGACCCAGTTTCGACGCGTAGTAATAGCGCAGGTACTCGGGCGGTAGGTGGTCGAGGTAGGTGCGTGCCTTGATAAAGGTGCCGCGCGATTTCGACATCTTCTGACCATTGACGGTCAGGTAGCCGTGTACGTTGATACCGGTCGGCGTGCGCAAGGCCGCACCTTCCAGCATGGCTGGCCAGAACAGGGCGTGGAAATTGACGATGTCCTTGCCGATGAAGTGATAGAGCTCGGTGGTCGCACCCTTGCCCCAGTACGCGTCGAAGTCCAGGTCCGGACGACGTGCACACAGGTTCTTGAAGCTGGCCATGTAGCCGATCGGTGCATCCAGCCATACGTAGAAGTATTTGCCCGGCTCATCGGGGATTTCGAAGCCGAAATACGGCGCATCGCGGGAGATGTCCCACTGCTGCAGGCCGCTGTCCAGCCATTCGGCGATCTTGTTGGCGACGGCGTCCTGCAGGGTTCCGCTGCGCGTCCAGCTTTTGAGCATCGTGTCGAATGCAGGCAGGTCGAAGAAGAAGTGCTTCGAGTCCTTGAGTACCGGCGTGGCCCCGGAAATTGCCGACTTGGGGTTTTTCAGGTCGGTCGGGGCATAGGTTGCGCCGCACTTTTCACAGTTGTCACCGTACTGATCTTCAGCCGCACATTTCGGGCAGGTGCCTTTGATGAAGCGGTCGGCCAGGAACATTTTCTTTTCCGGGTCGAAATACTGCGTCACCGAACGCGTCGCGATATGACCTGCGTCGCGCAGACGCGTGTAGATCATGCTCGACAGCTCGCGGTTTTCGTCCGAGTGCGTCGAGTGAAAGTTGTCGAAGTCCACCAGAAAATCGGCGAAGTCGGCGCTGTGCTCGGCCTTGACGTTGGCGATCAGCTGTTCTGGCGTAATGCCTTCTTTTTCAGCGCGCAGCATGATTGCCGAACCGTGAGCGTCGTCCGCGCAGACATAAATGCATTGGTTGCCGCGGTGCTTCTGAAAGCGCACCCACATGTCGGTCTGGATGTACTCGAGCATGTGGCCAAGGTGAACGGGACCATTGGCATAGGGCAGGGCGCTGGTAACGAGAATCTTGCGTGGCTCGGACATGGGGCTCGGCTACTTGAAGTGAAACGGAGACCGGCCACTATAAAGGTCTGAGCGATTTTTTTCACCCCGCTCGGTTGCGTGAATGCTCCTGAACGGTTGGGCAGGGTTCAGTGAAATCATGTCGGCTACGGACAGAACAGGTACGATAGCCGGCTGTTTCACTCAGTCTTTTACGGAGTAAGCCCATGAGCGCAGTCAATCGCGCAGCGGTGGAGACGATTCTTCGCCAGTACACCGACCCTTATCTGAATCAGGACCCGGTCAGTGCCGGTTGCGTGCGGTCCATCGATATCCAGGGTGCGCAGGTCAGCGTGCAACTCGAACTGGGCTATGCCGCCGACCTGTTCAGGAACGGCTGGGCGCAAGTGCTGAAAACCGCCATCGAGAACCTGGACGGCGTCAGCTCGGCCACGGTTGCCATTAAAAGCGTGATCAGCGCGCACAAGGCGCAGAGTCAGATCCCCGGTCTAGCCAATGTGAAAAATATCGTGGCTGTCGCGTCGGGCAAGGGCGGTGTCGGCAAGTCCACCACGGCGGCCAATCTGGCACTGGCACTGTCTCGCGAGGGTGCACGGGTCGGTATCCTCGATGCAGATATCTATGGGCCGAGTCAGGGTGTGATGTTCGGTATTGCCGAAGGCACGCGGCCAAAGATCAAGGACCAGAAGTGGTTCGTGCCGGTCCAGGCTCATGGCATTGACGTCATGTCGATGGCGTTTCTGACCGATGACAACACGCCTATGGTCTGGCGCGGGCCGATGGTTTCAGGGGCGTTGCTGCAACTGGTCACGCAGACTGCCTGGAATGATCTGGACTATCTGGTTATCGACATGCCGCCCGGCACAGGCGATATCCAGTTGACGCTGGCGCAGAAAGTCCCGGTTGCCGGTGCCGTGATTGTCACTACGCCTCAGGATCTGGCCTTGCTGGATGCGAAGAAGGGTGTCGAGATGTTCCGTAAGGTCAACATCCCGGTGCTGGGCGTCGTGGAAAACATGGCGGTGCACATCTGCTCCAACTGCGGCCATGCCGAGCATCTGTTTGGTGAGGGCGGGGGCGAGAAGCTGGCGTCGCAGTACAATGTCGAGTTGTTGGCATCACTGCCGTTGTCGATGCTGATTCGCGAGCAGGCAGATGGCGGTAAGCCTACCGCTATTGCCGAGCCTGAAAGTCAGATTGCGATGGTGTATCAGGAGTTGGCGCGTCACGTTGGCGCACGAATCGTCTTGCAGGAAGCTGTAAGCCCGGCGATGCCGACCATTTCTGTCAGCGACGATTGATGCTGTAGCGATGTTCTGGCGGGGAGGCGCAGCGAGTTGGCGTCTCTCGGTCAGGCTTGGTGCATGGCTTTACGGGTAAGCAGATGCTCAAACGACAGGCAATAAAAAACCCCGCTTTTAAGGGCGGGGTTTTAAGCGAATCAGTACAAGTTAGATAACTTGAACTTCTTCAGCTTGCATGCCTTTCTGACCGCGGGTAGCGATGAAAGAAACCTGTTGGCCTTCTTTCAGGCTTTTGAAGCCGTCGGATTGGATAGCTTTGAAGTGCACGAACAGGTCGTCACCGGATTGTGGAGTGATGAAGCCGAAGCCTTTTTCATCGTTGAACCACTTAACGGTACCAGTTTGGCGATTGGACATAGTATATCTCCTTGGACAAAGTTAACTGCGGCGTAGGAAGAGCCCTGGCCGAGACTGAGTGCAAAGAGCTGGAAAATTCATGGAGATGGTTGGATCGAAATTCAACATCGTGTAGAGATTCTCAGTGACACAAGCAACACAGTGACGCCACCTTAACCCTTTTTTCCGAACGTGCCAATGGTCTGTTGATGATTATTTCCATTCGCAGTGAAAGAGCCCGGCCTGTCACGCAAACTCGCTACCGGTTGCCTTTGAACCGTCGGCCCCGGCCCGGTAAGATGCCGGATATCTTTTTTACCTCGCTATTCAGGACACCGCCATGAGCATCAAATCGGACAAGTGGATTCGCCGCATGGCGCAGGAACACGGGATGATCGAGCCCTTCGTCGAGCGCCAGGTACGTGGTGAAGGGGCTGACAGGGTGATCTCCTTCGGCGTGTCCAGCTACGGCTACGACGTGCGTTGCGCCGACGAATTCAAGGTGTTTACCAACATCAATTCGGCCACGGTCGATCCGAAAAACTTTGATGAAAAAAGCTTCGTCGATATCAAGAGCGACGTGTGCATCATTCCCCCCAACTCGTTCGCACTGGCACGCACCGTCGAATACTTCCGCATTCCGCGGAACGTTCTGACCATCTGCCTGGGCAAAAGCACCTACGCGCGTTGCGGCATTATCGTCAACGTCACGCCGCTTGAACCAGAGTGGGAAGGCCATGTGACGCTGGAGTTCTCCAACACCACGACATTGCCGGCCAAGATCTACGCCAATGAAGGCGTGGCGCAGATGCTGTTCCTTGAGTCCGATGAGGAATGTGAAGTGTCCTACAAGGATCGAGGCGGCAAATACCAGGGCCAGCGCGGCGTCACCCTGCCTCGCACCTGATTTGCCGGTCAGGTGATTAGTGGAATTGAATTAATACTCTATTTCGCACTCTATCTGCTCACATGCTTTCGCATAATCGATATGTGCGACGGCCTTTGATCTGGAGTGCCCTATGAAGACTACTTTCAAAATCTCTGAACAGGTTGAATCTCCGCTTAACGAGATCGGGCTGCTGGCCTGGTCATTGATGGCTCATTCAGACCTGCTTCCCGAGCTGAATGTGGTCGGTGGTGGCATTCCGGGTGATCCAGGGCCAGATACTCCTTTTCCGGAGCCCACTGAGCCAGGTGGACCTACCGTTCCTGACGAGCCGCCACCTGCTCCGGTTGCCTGATTACCGGTTCCCTGCTTCTCCTTGTGAGGGGCAGGGGACTCTTGTCTTATACGGCTGAGAGCGACGCTACACTACTCGCCATACCGCATAACCGCCTGTCACATAGACTGAGCACTCCTGCGCCGGACGAATCTGAAACCCACCCGTAAACTCACCGAACGCTGGCAGCAGGCTGACGCTTGGGCCCAGGTAGAAGCACGCGAGTCGCAAGCTTTGCCTGCCACGCCCATGCAGCCGGTAAACCGGGTGAACGTGCCCGGCCAGTACGTGCAATTGCGGGTGTGGGTCAGGCTCGTGTTGCAAGGAAAAAGGGCCCAGCATCAGGGGTTCGGGAACCACATCAATGCCCAGATAGGCGGGTGGATCGCCCGCCCGTTTGTCATGGTTGCCGCGGATCAGGGTAATGCGTAGCGCCGGGTGTTCGCCCCGCCATTGTTCCAGTGCCGCGAGCGTGCCCGCTGCGTGTGATTCCGGCGCGTGCAGAAAGTCGCCCAGAAAGATCAGATGATCGCAGGCATACGCATCGAGCAGGCTGTCCAGTCGTCGCAGATTGGCTTGAGTGGTGCCGTGTGGCACTGGTTGACCCAGCTTGCGGTAGGCCGCTGCCTTGCCAAAGTGCGCATCGGCAATCAGCAAGGATCGTTCTGCGGGGTAGTAGATGGCCTTGTCGGCCAGCAGCCACAGCTCTTCTCCCGCCAGTGTTATCGCGACGTACGGCTTCATTGCTCATGCTCCGGACCTGCGGCTTTCTCCAGGTCGCGGACCATGCGCGCAATGCGGTCAGCGAGTTTTTCCGAACTGAGACTTTCGCGGAAGCGCTCTACCAGTAGAGGAAAAGCCAACGGGGTCGCGCGCTTTATCGCATGCAGGTCCAGCCTGCGACTGTTGATCTGGCGCAATGTCAGCTCCAGACGCTGCAGATCCAGCTCCTGGCGTAGCACTTCCTGTTCGGCCTGGGTCAGCAGCATGTTGTCAGCGTCGTATTGCTTGAATACCTCAAAGAACAACCCGCTCGATGCCTGAAGTTGTCGATTGCTTTTCGCCGCACCCGGGTAGCCGGAAAACACCAGTCCCGAGATGCGGGCAATTTCGCGAAAGCGTCGCAGCGCCAGTTCGCCGGCATTCAGACTGGCAATAATGTCGGCCAAAAGATCGGTCTCGCTGAAAAGGTCAGCCTGCAATGCCTGGGCCCAGTCAATCTCGCTGGCGCTGAGCAGTTCCAGCCCGTAGTCGTTGACGGCGATGGAAAAGGTCAACGGTCGATGCTGGCTCAGACGCCAGGCCAGCAGACTACCCAGCCCCAAATGCACGTGCCGACCGGCGAACGGGTAGAGAAACAGGTGCCAGCCTTCACGGGATTTAAGGGTTTCAGCCAGCAGCGTGTCGCGTTGCGGTAGCCCGGACCATTGTTGCTGCACTTCCAGCAAGGGTTTGATGGCTTGCATTTCCGGGCTGGTGAATTCACCCCGTGCCGCCGCATCGAACTTCTCCACCACGGCGTCCGCCAGTTCGCTGGAAAGTGGCATTCGACCACCGTTCCAGCGTGGCACGGCGGCTTTCTTGCCCGTAGCCCGCTTGACGTAGGCGGTCATGTTTTCCACCCGGACCAGCTCCAGCAGGCGCCCGCCGAACAGAAAGCCGTCACCAGGTTTGAGCCGGGCGATGAAACCTTCTTCAACGCTGCCCAGCGAGCCGCCACCGCCGCCTTTTTTCCAGTACTTCAGGTTAACGGTGGCTTCGCTGACGATGGTGCCGACGCTCATGCGGTGGCGCCTGGCGAGACGCGCATCGGGAACACGCCAGATACCCTGTTCATCCGGTTCGGCGCGGCGGTAATCGGGGTAGGCGGTCAGTGAGTGGCCGCCGTTGCGCACAAAGGCCAGCGCCCATTGCCATTGCTCGTCGCTGAGGTCGCGGTAGGCCCAGGCGCTGCGCACTTCGGTCAACAGCTCATCGGGCATGAAGCCACCGCCCAGCGCGATGCTGACCAGATGCTGGACCAGAACGTCCAGCGGCTGCTGTGGTGATTCGCGCGGCTCGATCATCCGCGCGGCGACGGCGTCATGAGCGGCAGCAGCTTCGACCAGTTCCAGGCTGTGGGTCGGCACCAGCGTGACACGCGAAGGGCGACCCGGCGCGTGGCCTGAGCGTCCGGCACGCTGCATCAGCCGTGCGACACCTTTAGGCGAGCCGATTTGCAACACGCGCTCGACCGGCAGAAAGTCGACGCCCAGATCCAGGCTCGATGTACACACCACGGCCTTGAGCGCGCCTTCTTTCAGCGCGCGTTCGACCCAGTCACGGACCTCTCGCGCCAGCGACCCGTGATGCAGGGCAATCAATCCGGCCCAGTCCGGGCGCGCTTCGAGTAGCGCCTGATACCAGATTTCCGATTGCGCCCTTGTATTGGTGAACACTAGGCAACTGGCGCTGCTATCCACCTCGGAGACCACTTGCGGCAGCATGCGCAGGCCCATATGCCCGGCCCACGGGAAGCGTTCGATGGAGGACGGCAACAGCGTATCGACCTGTAAATCCTTGACGATCTTGCCTTGCACGGTCACGCCGCCGTCGCCGATCAGTACGTGCTGCGCATGCTCCTGATTGCCCAGCGTTGCCGAAATGCCCCACACGATCAGTTGCGGATTCCATCGCCGCAGACGCGCCAGTGCCAATTGCAGCTGCACGCCGCGCTTGTTGCCGATCAGTTCGTGCCATTCATCCACCACCACCATTTTCAGCGTCGACAAGGCGACCTGGGCATCGGCACGAGTCAGCAGCAGCGTCAGGCTTTCAGGGGTGGTGATCAGGGCAGAGGGCAATCGCCGGCTCTGCCGGGCGCGTTCGCTGCCGCTGGTATCGCCGGTGCGCAAGCCCACCGACCAACGGATATCCAGTTCGGCCAACGGCGCCTCAAGGGCGCGTGCGGTATCGGCGGCCAGGGCGCGCATGGGCGTGATCCACAGCACACTCAGCGGTTCAGCGGGCGGTTTGCGTTTACGAGGTTTGTTGTCAGCGGTGAGCGCATTGGCTTTGGCAAAGCGGTTGAGCGCGGCAAACCAGACTGCATAAGTCTTGCCTGAGCCGGTACTGGCATGCAGCAGGCCGGACTCACCTTTCTTCACCGCCGCCCAGACCTCCTTCTGAAAAGCGAACGGCTTCCAGCCCCGGGCGAGAAACCATCGTCGAGCGAAATCGGTGGGTCTGCTCATCCGTTTGCGTGTGCTCTGAGTGGCGTTAAGTCAGAGACAGCGAAGAAAGGGTAATAGTTTTAAATGGTTATATGGCTGGAGCATGCGGAATCTCAACTATCGTGCGCCGCTCCGCGTCGCATGCC
>NZ_JAWHOO010000029.1:57533-74505 GCF_032586855.1 Pseudomonas syringae group sp. J254-4
TTTCCGGACGCTCCGCGTCCTCCTGGCGACGCAGAGCGTCGAGACCTGCATTCCCACGCTGGAGCGTGCGGAACGATGATCTCAATATCGTGCGTCGCTCCGCGTCGCATGCCTTTCCGGACGCTCCGCGTCCTCCTTGCGACGCAGAGCGTCGAGACCTGCATTCCCACGCTGGAGCATGCGGAACGATAATCTCAACCATCGTGCGTCGCTCCGCGTCGCATGCCTTTCCGGACGCTCCGCGTCCTCCTGGCGACGCAGAGCGTCGAGACCTGCATTCCCACGCTGGAGCGTGCGGAACGATAATCTCAACTATCGTGCGACGCAGAGCCTCTAGCACTGCATCCCCACGCTGGAGTGGGGGCGATAGTCGTGGATATTTCAGTTCCGGTTACCAGGCGTTTCCGGCTTCATACCCAAAAAGCGCTACTTCAGATTGCCACTCAAAAACTGCTGTAAGCGCTCGCTTTTCGGATTGTTGAGCACCTCGTCCGGGTGGCCGGATTCTTCGATCTGGCCTTGGTGCAGGAACACCACCTGGCTCGCAACCTTGCGGGCAAAGCCCATCTCGTGTGTCACCAGAATCATGGTCCGGCCTTCCTCGGCCAAGCCCTGAATGACCTTCAGCACTTCACCGACCAGCTCCGGGTCCAGTGCCGAGGTGGGTTCGTCGAACAGCATGATTTCCGGCTCCATTGCCAGCGCACGGGCAATGGCCACGCGCTGTTGCTGGCCGCCCGACAGGAACGCCGGGTACTGATCGGCGACACGCTCCGGCAGCCCGACCTTCTCCAGGTACTTACGCGCGCGGGCCTCGGCTTCGGCCTTTGGCACGCCCAGTACGCGGCGCGGCGCCATGGTGATGTTTTCCAGCACGGTCATGTGCGCCCACAGGTTGAAGTGCTGAAACACCATCGCCAGCCGCGTGCGGATGCGCTGCAGTTCGTCCGCGTCGGCAACGCGCATGCCGTCCTTATCGCTGACCATGCGTACTTGCTTGCCATCCAGGCTCATCGCCCCGTCATTGGGCTGTTCGAGAAAGTTGATGCAGCGCAGAAAGGTGCTCTTGCCGGAGCCACTGGCGCCGATCAGGCAGATCACGTCACCGCTGCTGGCCTTGAGCGATACGCCTTTGAGCACTTTGTTGTCGCCATAGCTTTTGTGCAGGCCATCGATGGTCAGTTTGTACATGACAGGTCCTCAAGGAGAAAGTAGATAGCCGCTGCGATAGGCCTGGGTGCCAGCGATGTGCGCAATGACCATGCCGGCAGTCGCCATGCGGCGCAGCGAGCGGGCGTACAGCAGGCCCGCGTTCAAGGCATGGATGCAGGCCACGGTGTCGCTGATCGGGTCGATGACCTCGGCAATCAGTTGGCCAGCCTCGACGTGTTCGCCGGGCATCGCGCAGAACACCAGCAGGCCGCCGACTGGCGTGGTCACCGGTTCGACCGCTGCCAATGGCGTAGCGGGATAGAGCAGTTCGGGCAGCGGCTGGAGTTCGCCGTCGATGATGCCTGCGTCGATCAGGTAATGAATGATGGCCTGACAGTCACGGCTGGCGAGGGCATGGTTTACATCGCCTTGCCCGCGCAACTCCAGTGTCACCGAGAAGCTGCCCATGGGGATCGGAAAGCGCTCACCGAAGCGTTGCTGCAATTGCCACCAGACCAGCGTGAAGCATTCGTCGAACGACTGGCCACCCGAGTCGGTCGCCAGCAGGCTGGCCTGCGCGCCCAGGTAGCGCGACAGCGGCTCGACTTTCGGCCAGGCTTCGGGCGTGGTGTACAGATGCTCGACCGATTCGAAATCACAGTGCAGGTCCAGCACCATGTTGGCATCGCAAGCCAGGCGCTGCAGGGTCAGGCGCAGCGATTGCAATTGGGTGTTTGCGGGTACGGCATCCAGCGCCGCTCTCAGGCTGTCCCGCACCAGTGCGACGTTGTGCTCTGCATCAGCAGTCAGCCGGGCTTCGATATCATCGCCGACCTGCGCGCCAAGGTCGCTGAACCAGCGATTGAAGTTCTGGCCGCTTTCCAGCTCGTAGCGGCCCAAAGGTGTGTCCATCAGGACCTGTTCCAGACCAATCGGGTTGGCGACCGGCACCACGACGACTTCACCCAGCAGGCGACCAGCACTTTCCAGTTCTGCCAGACGCTGCTTCAGGTACCAGGCAACCAGCATGCCCGGCAGTTCGTCCGCATGCAGCGAAGCCTGGATATAAACCTTGCCGGAACCGTTTTGCGGGCCGTAGTGAAAGCTGTGGACCTGCCGGGCAGTGCCTGGCACTGGCGACAGTAAGTCATGGGTGTGATGGTGCATGTTCAGTCCTGATTAATGGGCCGGGCCGAGAAAGGCCAGCCAGCGGCGTTCGGCAAGACGGAACAGCCCGACCAGAATGAACGTCACGGTCAGGTACATGACGGCGGCGATACCGAAGGACTGGAAGGTCATGAAGGTCGCAGAGTTGGCATCCCGCGCCACTTTCAATATGTCCGGCACCGTGGCGGTAAAGGCCACCGTGGTCGAGTGCAGCATCAGGATCACTTCATTGCTGTAGTACGGCAGCGACCGGCGCAGCACCGACGGCATGATCACGTAGGCGTAAAGCTTCCAGCCGGTCAGACCGTAGGCTTTGGCCGCTTCGACTTCGCCGTGGGCCATGCTGCGGATCGCGCCGGCAAAGATCTCTGTGGTGTACGCACAGGTGTTCAGGGTGAAGGCCAGGATTGTGCAGTTCATCGCATCGCGAAAAAACGCATCCAGCATCGGCTGTTCACGCACCGCAGCAATGCTGTAAATGCCGGTGTAGCAAATCAGCAACTGTATATAGAGGGGCGTGCCGCGAAACAGGTAGGTGTAGAACTGCACTGGCCAGCGTACCCAGCGGTTTTTCGACACCCGTGCAATCGACAGCGGGATCGACACGCAGAAGCCGATGGCGATAGAGGCGCTGAGCAGCCACATGGTCATGGCCAGCCCAGTGATATTTACGCCGTCTGTATAAAGGAAGGGTTTCCAGTATTCCTGTAACAATTCGATCATCGCTGTGCCTCCCGGCTGCCTGCGGCGTAGTGCCGTTCAGCCCAACGCAGGGCGAAGTTCGAGGCGCTGGTGATCAGCAGGTAGATCAATGCCGCCAACACCAGAAAGTAGAACAACTGATAGGTACTTTTGCCAGCGTCCTGCGAGGCCTTGACCAGATCAGCCAGGCCGATGATCGATACCAGCGCGGTGGCCTTGAGCAGCACCTGCCAGTTATTGCCGATCCCCGGCAGTGCGTAACGCATCATTTGCGGGAACACAACGTAGCGAAATCGCTGGCCGCGTTTCAGTCCATAGGCCGTCGCTGCTTCCACCTGACCGCGAGGCACGGACAGAATCGCGCCGCGAAACGTCTCGGTGAAATATGCCCCATAAATGAAGCCCAAAGTGATGACACCCGCGCCAAACGGGTTGATCTCGATGTATTCCCATTCCATCGCGTCGGTGAGCATGGTCAGCCATGTTTGCAGGCTGTAGAAAATCAACAGCATCAACACCAGATCCGGGATACCGCGGATCAGTGTTGTATAAATTTGTGCCGGCACGCGCAGCAGCGCCGAGCTCGACAGTTTGGCGCTTGCCCCGATCAGTCCGAGCAGAATGCTCAGAGCAAGCGACAGCACAGCCAGTTTGACGGTCATCCAGGTGCCTTCCAGCAACAGCGGGCCAAAGCCCTTCAGGCTGAATGCCGAGAGTCCCAGGTTTTGCATGAGTGCATCGAGCATGGATAGGCCTTGCTTTCAAAAACAGAGACGCCCATCGATCGGGCGGCGAATCATCGCCGAAATCGATGGGCGTCGGGGTGTTATTTGCCGCTGTACAGGTTCAGGTCGCCAAAATGCTTTTTCTGGATTTCGGCGTAGGTGCCGTCGTCGTGCATCGCCTTGATGCCTTTATCCAGCAGCGCTTTCAGCTCCTTGTTGCCCTTGGCGATGCCGATGGCGGTTTTGGCTGGCAGCAATTCGCTGTCGATAGGCTTGCTGACTTCGTAATCAGCACCGGCTGGCGATTTCAGGAAACCCAGTTCGGCTTGCAGCATGTCCTGGATCGAAGCGTCCAGACGACCGGAAGTCAGGTCGGCGTAAACCTGATCCTGGTTGGCGTAGGCCTTGGTGGATACACCGGCCTTGTCCAGTACGGCCTTGGCGTAGGCTTCCTGGATAGTGCCTTGCTCATAGCCCACAGTCTTGCCTTTCAGGCTGGCCGAGTCGGCGGTAAAGCCTGCACCTTTCTTGAACACCAGCGAGGTCGGGCCGGAAAACAATTCGTTGGAGAAGTCGATGACTTTTTCGCGAGCAGGGGTCACGGTCATCGAGGAAATCACGCCGTCGAATTTGCGTGCCTTGAGGCCGGGGATCATGCCGTCGAAATCGCTTTCAACCCATTTGCAGGTGACTTTCAGCTCTTTGCAGATCGCGTTGCCCAGGTCGATATCGAAGCCGACCAGGCTGCCGTCGGCGGCTTTGGATTCAAACGGTGCGTAAGATGGATCGACGCCGAAGCGCAGTTCCTTGTATTCCTTGGCCATGGTGTTACCGGCGGAGATGCACAGAGCCAGTGCAGAAAGAGTCAGCCATGCTTTTTTCATTGTTCAGTCCTTAAAACCTTAAATGGGGCGTTGGGAATACGCGAAGCGTGCTACCGGCAAGTGCCAGACAGGCATTGGTTAGCAATTTCCGAACCAGAGGAACGAACGTGCGTTTGAAATATAAGGGGTTGTCGCTATTTCATATAAACGGCTGGCAATAGGCCGCCCATGCGCGCTTACAGGGCTGGTGTTCATCGCCCGGTCCGACACAAGATGCTTGTTCAGGTAAGAAAGAGCGGAAGATTGGTAACGAATCGGGAAGTTTCCTGCATGGAGACGGGATGATTCGTTCGTCGGTGTTTCAAAAAGGTGCACGGCATTTCTCGTGCGCCTTTTTGGTGCTCTAGTTCAGCAGGTCCTGTAATGACGCCAGGCTGTCGGCTTCGGCCACCGGCTTGTCCTGCCGCCAGCGCAACATACGCGGGAAGCGCACCGCAATGCCGCTCTTGTGGCGCTTTGACAAGGCGATGCCTTCAAAGCCCAGTTCGAATACCAGCGTCGGCGTGACGCTGCTCACCGGGCCGAATTTTTCCACGGTGGTTTTACGAACGATGGCGTCGACCTTACGCATTTCCTCGTCGGTCAGCCCTGAGTAGGCTTTGGCGAATGGCACCAGCGTGCGCTCACTGGCGTCGGGCGGGCCGTCCCACACCGCAAAGGTGTAGTCGCTGTACAGACTGGCACGTCGGCCGTGGCCGCGTTGTGCGTAGATCAGCACGGCATCGACGCTGAACGGGTCGATTTTCCATTTCCACCACACGCCCATGTCCTTGGTGCGACCGACGCCGTACAGCGAGTCGCGGGCCTTGAGCATCATGCCCTCGACGCCCAGGCTGCGAGAGGCTTCACGTTGAGTCGCCAGATCAAGCCAATCCTTGCCGGTGAGTACCGGGGAGGGCATCAACACCTCGCTCTGGACGCTTTCGATCAAGGTTTCCAGTTGTGTGCGACGTTCATGTTGCGGTCGGCCGCGCCAGTCATCGCCTTGCCATTCAAGCAGGTCATAGGCCAGCACCACCACGGGAACGTCAGCGAGAATTTTCTTGCCGAGGGTCTTGCGGCCAATCCTTTGTTGCAGCAGGGCGAAGGGCTGAACCGAAGGTAACGACGCGGTGGCATCACCGTTCAACGCAAATTCAGCGCCGCTATCGGGGCTCGGCTCGGGGGCTTTCCAGACGACGATTTCGCCGTCGATCACCGTGCCGTCGGGCAGGCACTGCGCCAGGCTGTGCAGCTCGGGAAACCGGTCGGTGACCAGCTCTTCGCCACGCGACCAGATCCACAAGCGTCCGTCACGTTTGACCAGTTGTGCGCGAATACCGTCCCACTTCCATTCCACCTGCCAGTTCTCGGCCGCCCCGAGCAACCCCTCGAACTGATCGGCGGGCTGTTGCAGGGAATGGGCAAGAAAAAACGGGTAGGGCTGACCGCCACGTTGTGCGTGCTCGTCTTCGGATTCGGGGGCGATCAGTTTCAGGTAGCGCTCGGCGCTCGGCCGATGCGACAGGTCGGTATAGCCAACCAGTCGTTGGGCGACGCGCTTGCTGTCGATATCGGCCAGCGCAGCCAGTGCGCGCGTCACCAGCAGTTTCGACACGCCGACCCGGAAACTGCCGGTGATCAGCTTTATACAGACCATCAGGCTGCTGCGGTCCAGTTGCGACCAGAACATCGGCAGGCGTGCTGCCAGCTCTTCGGGCGGCAGGCCGCGTAACGGCAGCAATTTTTCCTCCATCCAGGTGGCCAGGCCCTCGTCATTGCTGTGATCGGCCTGGGGCAGTAACAACGACAGGGTCTCTGCCAGGTCGCCGACCGCCTGATAGCTTTCTTCGAACAGCCACTCCGGCAGATTCGCCAGAGTCATTGCCTGTTCGCGCAACACGCGGGTCGGCACCAATTGCCTGGGGCGTCCACCGGACAGGAAGTACACGGCCCAGGCAGCATCCTCTGCAGCCGCTTTCTCGAAATAGTCACGCATCGCGGCAAGTTTGGCGTTGCTCGATGTGGTTGCGTCCAGCTGTGCGTAGAGTTCCGCGAAGGCTTTCATGACTGAGCCGCCCCCGCAGTTGCTGCCTCAGGCTCTGCCGTCGCCGGATTGCTGTCTTCTTCATCGCCGTATTCGGTGCTGAAGCCTTGCGCATCCAGACCCAGTTCGCGCAGATAACGCACCAGTATGCCGACCGAACCGTGGGTGACCATGACCCGCTCGGCACCAGTCTGTTCGATGGCCCACAGCAAGCCGGGCCAGTCGGCGTGATCGGACAGCACGAAACCGCGATCTACACCGCGCCGACGTCGCGTGCCGCGCAGCATCATCCAGCCGCTGGCAAAGGCATCGCTGTATTCGCCGAAGCGCTTCATCCAACTGCTGCCACCGGCCGAGGGCGGGGCGAGAATCAACGCCTGGCGCAGGGCCGGATCAGTCTTTTTGAAGTCGCCAGCGTATTGGGTTTCCGGAATACGAATGCCGCCTTCGCGGTAGACCCGGTTCAACGGCTCGACAGCGCCATGCACCAGAATCGGCCCGATCTGCGAATCAATACCATGCAGAATGCGTTGCGCCTTGCCGAACGAGTAGGCGAACAGCACGCTGGCCTTGCCCTGAGCCGCATTGCCACGCCACCACTGGTTGATGCCTTCAAAAATCTGCGACTGCGGTGCCCAGCGATAGATCGGCAGGCCGAAGGTCGATTCGGTAATAAAGGTGTGACAGCGCACCGGTTCGAACGCCGCGCAGGTGCCGTCGGGTTCGACTTTGTAATCCCCGGAAGCCACCCAGACTTCGCCTTGGTACTCCAGCCGCACCTGCGCCGACCCCAGCACATGCCCAGCCGGGTGCAGGCTGAGTTTTACCCCGTGATGGGTGATGGTTTCGCCGTATTCCAGGGTCTGCAGGTTGATGTCCTGGCCAAGGCGCGAACGCAGAATGCCCTCGCCACTTGCCGCCGACAGATAATGCTGATTGCCGGTACGGGCGTGGTCGCCATGCGCATGGGTAATGACGGCCCGTTCGACCGGGCGCCACGGGTCGATATAGAAATCACCGGGTGGGCAGTACAAACCTTCGGGACGAGCAACGACAAGATCCATGAGGCAACCGTATGGATGGGCTTGTTAGCTATGAGCCGGGGCAGGGCGGGAAGTTCGGGGAGTTTGCGTGAGGGCTGCGTAGCGTGAGGTGCGATAAATGTCCAAAAGAACACTATCGTGCATAAAAGCGCTTTTTTGTCGTGATGGCACAGACGACGCAGAGTGCGACGTAAGTGACGGCTGAGTCCTGGCGCTGATCCGGGGTAGCCTGGCAGGACGCCAGGCTACCCGCACCGGGCCATGGATGGCCCGTTGCGGCGACCCCCGGATCAGTGTCCGGGCGAAGGAACCCGACGAAGTCGGGCCGGAAACAGGAGCGAGGGGATTTGCCTACTTTGGCCCCATCAAAGTAGGTCGCCGAGGGGCGAAAAGGTGACTCAAGTCGAGCCTGAATCTCACTGAATCGCAGAACGGTGTGACGCGGAGCGTCACGAAATGCATTACCACGCGGAGCGTGGGAACGATAGGCGTTCGGGAGCCTGCTCCGCGTGGGTATATGCCTGTTGGAGCTTGGGAACGGGCGTTCGGGAGCCTGCTCCGCGTAGGTATGCTCGCTGGAGCATTCGGAACGATAGGCGTTCGGGAGAACACTATCGTGCCCATGCTCCGCGTGGGTATGCCGTTCTGGACGCCCCGCGTCCGGTTTTCGGCGCTTACTTGCCCGGCGTGAGTGTCAGGCGTTGCTTGCCGTAGCCTTTTTCATAGTTCTGCTGTTGCAGCGGGATCGACATGTATTGACCTTTCTGCCACGGCTCGATGCTGTTGGCATAAAACGGGCTGGCCGGGTTGCCGGACTGGCCGGTGCTGATCAGGCCGGTCATGGGCTCGACAAGGCTGAAGTCGACAATCATGCGCAGGCCGGGGGCCAAGTGTGTATCGAAGCTTTTACCCCACTCGAAACCGGACACGTTCAGCGTGCTGTGGTCACCACCTGCCGGAGACGCACCGCGATTGAACTCGCCGCCACCCAACTGTTTGGCGAGCGGGCTGGTCGAGGTCCAGTTGTCGCGGTGCAGCTTGCCCCATTGCCAGGCCTTGTGATCGCTGCCCAACAGGCTGTCGCCGCTGGTGACAGCAGCCGCCAGACTGCGCGCCAGGATGGCTGGCTTGTCTTCTTTCTGCGGGGTTTTGACGTCATCCCAGTACGGGCTGTCATCACGGCCCAGCAAATGGTCGGCTTGCGGCGAATACGACGAGCTGGCGTTGGCCACCAGCGCCTGCCAGGCAGGACTGGTTTCCGGGCCTAGCTCATCAAGGAAAATCTGCTTGGCGCTTTCCTGCAGAAACAGCTCGTACAGCGCAGCGTCAGCCGACGTTGCGCTGAGCTTGCCATCGAATGCCATCAGGCGCGTGAACGCTTCGCGGGCCTTGTTACGATCCGCTTCCGGCAGGGCGTCGATGGCCTGCTTTAGCGGCTTGCTCATGCCCGGTGCCTGGAACATGGTCTTGAGTTTGGCCGCGAATGTCGTGGTCTGGTCGTACTGCATGGCGATGGTGCTGCGCAGGTCCTGCTTGCCGCTGTTGGCCAGCTCGGCGATCCGCTCGGCACGCTCCGGGTAGCCCCACGAGTTGGAAAGCTGCATGCCATAGCCTTTCGGAATCGTGCGCTGGTTAGCCGCCGCTAGCCAGCCCTGACGCGGGTCCTGGTCGTAAGGATGGAGCATCGAGTCGGCGAAACCGTCCCAGTCGTATTTGCCATCCCAGCCCGGCGAAGGCAGCAGGCCCTGGCCTTCACGGCGGTTCGGGAAACGGCCGGTGACCTGCCAGCCAATGTTCGAGGCATCGGCGAAAATCATGTTCAGGGTAATCGCACGAATCTCGCGGCTGGTGTCGAAGGCCTTCTCGACGTTAGGTGCGCGGGACAGATCAAAGAATGCGTCCAGGCTCTTGTCGTCCTTGAAGTTCGGTACTTGCAGCGCCAGGCTCAAGCCATTGTCCGGTGGCGTTGCAGATGCGTTGAGCAGCGCGCCGTGGCGGGTTTCGTATACGGTTTCGCGAAGCGCGCTACCACCCTTGACCAGAAAGGTCTCCTGATGGGCAGTAGCGGGCAGCCATTTGCCGTCAGCCATATAAGACACGCGGTTGCCTTCGCGCTTGATCTTCTCCAGAAACAGGTCCTGGTTGTCGCCCTTGACGTTGCTCATGCTCCACGCCAGCTTGCCGTTGAAACCGCTCAGGACCAGCGGCAAGCCTGCGATGGAAACACCGGACACCTGATATTTCGGCGCTCGGATCTGCACGAAGCTCCAGGCGGAGTTGAGCCCGGCAGGCAGTTGCATGTCGCTGGCCAGCAGGCTCTTGCCGCTTCGGCTGCGTTGCGGCGCGATGGCCCAGTTGCTGGAGGCTGCAACGCCAAGCATGTTCAGGTCCGAGAGCTGCAAGGCGATCTTGTTCAGGTCGCTCAGGCCGTTGACCTGATTATTCAGGTTCAGGCCCTTGAGCTTGTCGGCTTCGGCAAATGGCAGTTCTTCGTCAGGGTAGGTCGGCAGCAGCCAGGCAAGTTTGTCTGCCCCGACTTTCTGCGCCAGCACCAGCGCCGAAAGCTCTTCCTGCAGGTTCACCGACAGGCTGAAATTGAGCAGGCTGAAGATCAGCGCCGAGTCTTCCGGTTTCCAGTACTCCGGCTTGTAGCCCGAATTGGCGACATCGGCCGGCAGCTTGTCGCGGTAGCGGAACAGGTAAGCGTTAACGCCGCGCGCATAGACGTCGAAGAAGCGCTTCAAGCGAGGCGAGGCGGCGTTATACAGGTCGCTGGCGTTTTGCTTGAGGTTGACCGAGCGCATCAAACGGTCGACTTCCAGCGCGTCCGCCCCGGCCATTTCCGACAAACGGCCCTGCGCCAGCAGGCGCATGCCGAGCATCTGACCGATGCGGTCACCGGCATGGATGTATCCGAGGGTGAACAGCGCATCGTGATACGTGCTGCTTTCAATCAGCGGCATGCCCATGTTGTTGCGGCGCACGGAAACGTTTTGCGCCAGCCCTTTGAGCGGGAACGTCCCGGAAGCAGGCAGTACGGTCTCTGGATCACCGCCGCCCAACTGGCAGCCGGCAAGGCTCAGGAAACTCGCCGCAGCGACGGCAGCGCCGAATCGGGGTAGAAAATGACGAAGGGCTGGCGAGGCCATGGGCAAGCTCCTGGAGGGGTAACGTACAAAAGTCGCTACGTTAGAGAGCAGGCCGTCAGCGCGCAAGCGGGGAGGGCGAGTTTATTTCAGGATTTTGCAGAAGCTTGCCACACGCCTCTCGCTCCACTGCGTGTGAAGACGCGCGCAAATGAAAACGGCCTGCTCATGCAGGCCGTCAGAAGAACGCTCAACGCTTTAAGCGCCGTGGCATTTCTTGAATTTCTTGTCGCTGCCGCACGGGCAAGGGTCGTTGCGACCTACATCTTTCAGGGTGTTGCGCACCGGTTCCTGGTGGGCATGCCCGCAGTTCGGACCGTGCACGTGGCCATGCTGGTGGTCGTGATGATCGTGATCATGGTCGTGGTTGCAATCGGGGCCATGAACATGGGCTTGCTGGTTCATCGGTTTTACTCCGCAAATAAATCTGGCGCGCATTATCCAGCAAATCGGGACGAAGCAGTATCGACATATTTCGATTCACATATCACTGCAAATTTAAGTATGCTTATTTTTTCGGGCGTTTTTCAGCGTCTTTGTATTTTCATGCGCAGAGCCAACGTTATGACCCGACAAGAGCGTATCGCCAGGGCAATTGCCGCCAGCGGCATGAAGAAAGGGGAAATTGCCGCACAGTGCGGCGTTGCCAATTCTGCCGTCACCCAATGGATCAGTGGCGAAAGCAAAAGCCTGCGGCCGGAAAACCTCTATGCACTGGCGCGGGCCACGGGCTTTCGTGCCGAGTGGCTGGCGATTGGCGAAGGGCCTGAAAAGGACGCCCCCTTTGACGCCAACGTTGCCCTGATCGATCAGCCGAACATGTCCTTTCGTTATCCGGTAATCAGCTGGGTGTCGGCAGGTTCCTGGGAGGAAGCCGTCGAGCCTTACCCCGACGGTTTTTCCGATCGCTATGAAATCTCCGATTACGACTCCAAGGGCCCGGCGTTCTGGCTGGAGGTCAAGGGTGACTCGATGACTGCACCCACTGGCGTCAGCGTGCCAGAGGGGATGATGATTCTGGTTGATACAGAAGCCGATGTGCAGCCCGGCAAGCTCGTGATCGCCAAGCTGCCCGCCAGCAACGAGGCGACCTTCAAGAAGCTGGTCGAGGACGGCGGCACGCGCTACCTGAAGCCCTTGAATCCTGCGTACAAAATGATCGAGTGCGGTGCCGACTGTCGCATCATTGGTGTAGCTGTGAGAATGACCGCCAGGCTATGAGCCTTGTTTTACAAGGCTTGCGGACGTTATCCGTCGCGACGTGAGACGGGGCGCGTCCTACGAAGTGCTTGCGCAGGTCTTGCAGCTGGAATACTGTATTTATATACAGTTATCTCCGGGAGGCAGTCATGACTGGCACTCGTAATGGGCCGACAGGTGCGTCGTCTTATGAACAGATCGGCAAGCGCATTCAACGGCTGGTATCTGCGCCGAATGTTCAGAAGATCCAGTGGGTCATCGTAGCCCGACGCGACGATGAGCCTGTGGACAGCTGGAACGTGGTGCTCCGGGAAATCGAAGAAACCGAAGGGATCGAGGTCGACCGTCAGCCAGACGGTTCGGTAAGGATCGGCTGGCAGCGCTATATCGATATCTGAGCCTTTATACGGTGCTCCGCAAGATTTGATGGCAAACGTTCCACTTTATTTTTAAGCATGCTTAATTTTTTGGTTTCGGCTTCAAATACCGCCGTCGTATCGACCCGCAATACGCGCAAGGAAGCGATAAAGGGCAGGGCGGGCCCGAACGTCAACCAGGATGACCCTCATCAACCCGTTCCCTGCCATTCGAATGGCAGGCTCTCAGCGTCTGAATTTCTGTGTTCGTGAACGGCTGTATCTCTTGAGCGGAGTCAGGTCCGATGGATATCTTGAATGGTTTGGCAGACAGAGGCGAATGGCTGGTCGCCGGTCTGGTGGGTGCAATCATCTCTGGCTGGTGGCATAAGGCAGGCTTGCTCGACTGGCGTGCCTGGCTGGTTTTTCTGGTCACCGGCGTGGCCTGTGCGGTGTTTCTCACCGGCATCGCCAGTGATTATCTTGGCGTGGCGGACCCTCGCAACACCACCGGCGTGGGCTTTCTGTTGGGCTCGTTTGGTGGCGCGTTGATCAGCGCAATCAATCGGGCATTGTGGGCGGCGGATATCTGGAAGTTTCTGCTGGAGCTGATCAAGGGCAAGCTGGGCGGTTAGGCCACGTGATTATTTGCGTTGAATCAGCTCATCTGGTGCCACGTCGCCGGTTTTGCCGATCCGCACGTTGTGCCTGAACAGCATTCCGGTCTTGAGCTTGCCTTCAAGCCGGTAATGGATCAGCTCATCAGGTTTTTTCAGCAGTTGAGCGATGTATTTCGCGTAACGCCACAGGTTGGTACGAACAGGCACCACAAAGGTTTTCCGGCTATGCGCATCGACGAAAAACCAATCACTGAATTGGTCGTCAGCGAGCACAACGTCATTAAGCGAGATCTTATAGTTCAGGCCGCGTACGAACAGGTCCGAGTCGTTGGGGTTATCGACCTCGAAATACAGTTTGAAATCCTGTTGTGTCAGCCTTGCCTTGACCACCTGGACTTTGAGCAAATGCACTTCCGGATCCTGCACGCTGTCAAAGCTCAGTAACGAGCATCCGCTGAGACCGAACATGACCAGCGCGAGGCTTATGATTCTTGTAATGTGCGCCTGAAAAAACATGGATGTGCTCCGTTTGACGCCTGAGTCTAACAACTCGACGGTCAAGGGTAACGCGCTTGTTGCGCTGTCTGATGCTACGCCATACTTTTTATTGACGTGCTTACCGGTGTCTCCATGAATGTCTACGAAATTGTCTTCAGTGCCGAATTGGTCGCCGGAGCCCAGCCCGAGAAGGTCAGGGCCAACCTTGGCAAGCTGTTCAATGCCGACGCCGAGCGTCTGGAGCTTCTGTTCTCCGGGCGCCGACTGGTCCTGAAAAACAATCTCGATGCGGCAACCGCTGAAAAATACCGCGCTACGCTGGAGCGGGCAGGCGCACGGGTCCATGTGCTGGAAATGAATACGCCGCTGCCCATGGAAGAGGTCGAACTGGCTCCGCCGCCCGACGCACCGACCTGGTTGCGTAAATCTCCGGCTGGCCCGCAGTCGGGTACGGGCCGTCTGCAGATCAAACCGCGTGACGCGTATATGGCTGCTTTCGAAAATGTCGATGCGCCGGACTATTCGGTGGCCGAAGCGGGGGCCGACCTGTCGCCCGCCAAACCTCAGCCCGCAGCGCCACTGCTGGATCTTTCCCGGTTGAGCCTGGCACCGGTGGGCAGCGACATGGGGCAGGCCGAAAGGCCCGAGTCGCAGGCGGCTCCCGATACTTCTCACCTGAAGGTCATTCCGGAGTAATGCTGCGGGCCAACTGAATCCTGAAACGGAATTATTTTCAATCAGCTCTGTTACTTTCGAACTTTCGCTCGGCTAACAGGCATTGAGAAATATTCCATCAGGAGTTGCCCGATGTCCCGTTCGTTAGACACCCTTCTGCGTCCCAGTCTGTTGGCCGTGGCGATTGCCCTGTGCACGCCGCTGGCCAGCCCGCTGCTGATGGCCGCGCAGCAGGCCAGCGTGGTTGCCTATGACCTGCCTGCAGGCCCCTTGGCGACCACGCTGAACCAGATTTCCAGCCAGGGTGGTCTGGCATTGAGCCTCGATCCTGCGCTGGTTGCTGGCAAAACAAGCCCAGCGGTGAAGGGGGATTTCGACGCGGCGACAGCCTTGCGTGAGGCGTTGCGTGGCAGCGGCCTGCAACTGGTGCAGAGCAGCGCCGGGACCTACACGCTGATGGTCATGGAGCAGAACGCCTTGAACCTGTCGGACGTGAACATCAACGCCAACAGCGCGCCCGCCGAAGGCTCGGAAGCTGCAGGTTATCGCAGCGAGAACATCAGCAGCGTCGGTGCACTGGGCGGCATGAAACTGCAGGACGCGCCGTACTCCATCAGTGTGACGCCTCAGGCTCTACTGAAAAACATTCAGGCCACCTCGCTCGACGATGTCATCAAGCACAACCCGTTCACCCAGATGTACTCGCCGACCAGCGCCGGTTATGCCAGCGCCGTCAACATTCGTGGTTTCAGCAGCTCGGGCAGCCTGAACATCGCCAATGACGGCTTGCGCTTTACCAATGGTGCTGATGGCAGCAACTACATTGAAGAGATGGAACAGCTGGAAGTCATCACCGGTCTGACCGGTTTCCTGTATGGCCCGGCCTCGCCGGGCGGGCTGGTCAACTACGTCATCAAGCGCCCTACTTACGAACGCTATAACAGTGTCACGCTGGGCAATGCCGGTGGCGAGAACTACTACCTGCATGGCGATTTCGGCGGGCCGATCGACAGCGAAGGCAAGTTTGCCTATCGCCTGAACGTGTTGACTCAGGATGGCGAAACCGCTGTCGACATGAACAAGCGTCGTCGCGAAATGATTTCCCTGGCGCTGGACTGGAACGTCTCCGACGACCTGCTGGTGCAGTTCGACGCTTCACACAAAAAGACCGAAATCCGCGGTCTGACCAGCTATTGGTACTTTGGTGACCAGTCGTTACGCCCAAGCGCAGCCTCGCTGGACAACGACAAACTCTACAGCCAGAAGTGGTCGTTTTCCGATTATGAATCCGACAAGGCGGGCGTACGCGCCAAATGGCGCTTGAACGATACATTCACCTTGCGCGCGGCCTTTGCAGCCCAGCAGTACACTTCGGAAAACACCTATACCGGGCCGACTGTTTACAGCGCGGGTCTGTATTCGCAGCCGTTGTACGCCTTCGCACCGATCGAAACCGAAGAAAAGACCGGCTCGCTGTTTCTGGATGCAGCATTCGATACCGGTTTTCTCGGCCACAAAGTCACGATGGGGTACCAGGGCAACACATCTCGCCAGAAGCAGTACGAAGACCACATCCCGTACACGCCTGGTCAGCCGGGTCCGCAATACACCTCGCCAGTCGGCACGATACCGCTCGACCAGACACCTCAGGTCGGCAAACCGTCGTACTCGATTGGCCACGGCAACCAGCGTCTGGCCAATAGCTCGGAGAGCAACAACTTCCTGATCGGCGACATCATCACCTTCAACGAGCAATGGTCGGCGATTCTTGGCGTGACCAACACGCAGATCAAGACTTACGCCAACGAGTTCGTTTACGCCAAGGCCTTCGGCTCCGCAGAGACCGAGACCAAATACAACGAAAGCAAAACCTCGCCGAACATCTCGCTGGTCTACAAGCCACTGCCGTGGCTGACCACTTACGCCACCTATATAGAAGGTCTGCAATCCGGCGGTGTCGCCCCGAGCGGCGCAGCCAATGCCGGCCAGGCATTCGCACCGGAAGTCAGCGAGCAATATGAAATCGGTGCCAAGGCGACGTTGGGTGAAACCCTGTTGACCCTGGCGCTGTTCAACATCGAGAAGCCCAACGGCTACACCACCGCCTCGAATATTTACGTGGTGGACGGACGTCAGGAAAACAACGGCCTGGAGTTCAGCGTGACCGGCAAGGTCGTTCCGGAGCTGACACTGGTCGGCGGCTTTACCTTGCTGGACCCGAAGATCAAGAAAACCGGCATTGCCGCGGATGAAGGCAACGCACCGACCAACGTCGCCAAGCAACTGGCCAAGGTCTATGCCGAATACGACATCAACCCGGTGCCTGGGCTGGCAGTAACCGGTGGCGCGTTTTATACCGGCAAGCAATACACCGACCAAAGCAACGAAAACGACCTGCCGTCCTTTACCACCTTCGACGCCGGAGCCCGCTATCGCATGCGCGTCTCGGAAAACGACCTGACCCTGCGGGTCAACGTCAGCAACCTGGCCAACAAGGAATACTGGCTCAACAGCAGCTACCTGGGCGACCCGCGTACTGTAGCGTTCTCGGCGCAGCTGGAGTTCTAGGTCGACTTGTGTCCACCGGAGCGTGACCATGACTATCGTGCGACGCTCCGCGTCGTCATGCCGTTCTGGACGCTCTGCGTCCGGTCTTGACTGTGCGGTGCGGCGCAGATCTGTGACGCGGAGCGTCACGCACGGCATTCCCACGCTGGAGTGGTATGACCCCCGAAGGTTGGACGCAACCTTTGGAGGCGTCATGGGTAAATATACAGA
>NZ_JAWHOO010000030.1:0-73727 GCF_032586855.1 Pseudomonas syringae group sp. J254-4
CTACTTTGATGGGGCCAAAGTAGGCAAACCCCCTCGCTCCTGTTTCCGGCCCGACTTCGTCGGGTTCCTTCGCCCTGGCAGGACGCCAGGCTACCCCCGGATCAGCGCCAGGACTCAGCCGTCACTAACGTCGCACACTGCGTCGTCAGTGCCATCGCGGTAAAAAAGCAATGCGCTGAGAGCGGCTGCTGTTTGACCATCGTTCCAACGCTCCGCGTAGGAATGCAGTTCGTGACGCTCTGCGTCACATGCCGGTTCTGTGGTGTAAGGTGAATTGGGGCTCGACTCAGGTCACCTTTTCGTCCCTCGGCGAGTTACTTCGATAACGTCGCACTCTGCGTCTTCAGTGCCATGTTGATTGAAAAGCACTTTGTCTGGAATCGGCCCATTGCTGAATCGATTAACTAGGCGTTAAATAGCTGCTCAAACGATAGGCAGCACCATAATTCCAATAATTACAGAAGGACCACCACCATGAAATCCCTTCCCCTGCTCGTAGGCCTCGGCGCCCTCACAGCCGCTTCCAGTGTGTTTGCCTGGGACTACGTGCTGCTCGACACCGACAAGGCTGCGCAGAATCAGCAGATCACCAGTCAGCAACTGGGCGTCAAGACCGACAAGCCGTTCACTGTCACGATGCGAACCCTGCACGGCGGTCGTCAGGAAGGCGTGAGCATCATCGATATCGACAACGGCACAATGAAGCTTTCTGTGGTGCCTACCCGCGGTATGAACGTGCTGCAGGCATCGGTGGGTGATGTACGCATGGGTTGGGATTCACCGGTCAAGGATGTGGTCAATCCGGCCTTCATCGAACTCAATGGCCGCGGCGGGTTGGGCTGGCTGGAGGGTTTCAACGAACTGGTGACCCGTTGCGGCTACGAGTGGGTGGGTCACCCGGGCATGGACAATGGCGAACTGCTGACCCTGCACGGCCGCGCTGCCAACATTCCGGCCAGCAAAGTGACGCTGCAGATCGACGAAAAGCCGCCTTACGCGATCCGCCTCAAGGGTGAGCTGAAGGAGCAGGCGTTCAAGAAGGTCGACTTTTCGGTGCAGACCGAACTGGTCACCGAGCCAGGCAGCACGAGCTTTTCGCTCAACGATACGCTGACCAACAATGGCGATTATCCGAAGGAATACCAGGCGCTGTACCACAGCAACTTCAGCACACCGTTCCTTGAGCAAGGGGCGCGCTTCGAAGCGCCGGTCAAGCAGGTTTCACCGTTCAACGAGAAGGCCAAGGGTGATCTGGGCGACTGGCAGACCTACCGTGCACCGACGCCGGATTATGACGAAACGGTCTACAACGTCGTGCCTTATGGCGATGCCAAGGGCGATACGCTGACCGTGCTGCACAACAAGGCAGGCAGCCTGGGTGTGTCGGTCGGTTTCAATACCAGGCAATTGCCGGTGTTTTCACTGTGGAAAAACACTGACACCAAAGGCCAGGGTTACGTGACCGGACTGGAACCGGGCACCAGCTTCTCCTACAACCGCCGCTTCCAGCGTCCGCTGAATCTGGTACCGACCATTGCGCCCAAAGAGCAACGTCAGTTCCAGATCAGCTACAGCCTGCTGGCTGACAAGGGCGCGGTCGACAAGGCGCTTGGCCAGGTCAAGAGCATTCAGGACGGTCGCGAGACTGAGGTGCGCAAAGAGCCGCTGGTGGACCTCAGCAAAGAGCAATGAACTGCAGGGCAATGATCAGCGGCTGAAGCAAGGCCGGGCTTTGACGTACCCACAACGTTGAAGTCCGGCCTTGAAACGTTATGGTCGTAAAATATTCTGACAACCCTTCAGGCTTTTGTGTGTCTACACACTCTCAACCCTTCAATGAAGAGCACGAATATGAAAATCCTGATGGTTTTGACATCCCATGACCAACTGGGCGACACCGGCAAGAAAACCGGCTTCTGGCTCGAAGAGTTCGCAGCGCCCTACTATGTGTTCAAGGATGCTGGTGCCGAGGTCACGTTGGTATCGCCTGCTGGCGGTCAGCCGCCGCTAGACCCGAAAAGCGACGAGCCTGATGCACAAACCCCGGAAACCGAGCGTTTCGCCAAAGATGCCGATGCCCAGAAAGTGCTGGCCAATACTGGCCTTCTGTCGGGCATAAACGCTGCGGATTTCGATGCAGTGTTCTACCCTGGCGGCCACGGTCCGCTGTGGGATCTGGCCGAAGACAAGCACTCGATCGCCCTGATAGAAGCATTCGCCAAGGCAGACAAGCCTCATGGTCTGGTGTGTCATGCGCCGGGCGTGCTGCGCCGCGTAAAAGCGTCGGACGGTCAGCCGCTGGTCAAGGGCCGCCGCGTCACCGGCTTCACCAATGGCGAAGAAGAGGCCGTTGGCCTGACCAATGTCGTGCCTTTCCTGGTTGAAGACACGCTCAAGGAACTGGGCGGTGACTACTCCAAGGGCGATGACTGGAGCGTCTACGTACTGACCGACGGCAAGCTGGTCACCGGACAAAACCCGGCCAGCTCCGCACAGGCTGCCAAAGACGTATTGACCCTGCTGAGCTGACACGTTTTTGCGGTTCGGGGCCGAAAAAGACTGCTCCGGACCGCGTGTCATATAAATCGAATCTTGCAGAACCTTCAGTGACCAACCAACAGATAGCCCAATAATCTGGAGTACGGTCATGGCAGATGAATCCAAACGCGAAGACCTCGATCACAAACCGGAAAACGCCGGTAAAGTGGGCGAGAAGAACAAACAGCTCAATCAACAGGGCGAGCAACCGCGGCCTGGTACTTCGCCAGACCCGCAGAAAGACAAGTCTGGCAACTGACCACGCGTCAGAGCAGACCGCGCTCGGCGCAGACCTTCACGACTTGCTCACGCAGCCAGCCACTGGCCTCGTCCTGATCGGCCTGAGCGCTCCACAGCATGTCCAGACTGAAACCAGGCAGATCCGGCGGCAGCTCGAACATGGCAATCCATGGCTCATTGCCCAGCAGGGTCTGAATGCGCCTTGGCAGCACCAGAATGAAATCTGTGCCCTCGAGCAATTGCAACGCCGCGCGGTAACTGTTCGCGCGCGCGACAATGTTGCGCTCCAGCCCCTGCCGTTGCAGCCAGCCATCGACCATGTTGGTGTCGGACGTCCATGGCGTCGGGTACACATGGCGATGCCCGATGAAGGTCTGAATGTCGATCAGGGCGCTGAGCGGCGCGAACCGGGCGTCCATGACGCAGACCAGATCATCTTCAAGCAACACTTGTGAAACCAAGCTGTCCGGGACTCGGTGAAAGCCCGGTCCGAAGCACAGGGCGAGGTCAAAACGACCGTCGTTCAATTGCTCGGCGGGCAACTGCTTCTCAAGCTTCTGCACATTGACCGTTACCGAAAAACCAGCGGCGACAAAGTCGCGCATCAAGTGCGGCAATACCAGCAGCTCGAAATACTCGGGGGCACATACCGTGAAGGTGGTTTGCATGCGGGTCGGATCAAACAGGCCCAGGCCGTCGTGACACAAGTTGACCGACTCGAGAATCTGCTGCACATGGGTGTGCATGGCCAATGCCTTGCGGGTCGGACGCATGCCATTGCGGGTGCAGATAAACAGATCGTCTTCGAAGTTGGCGCGCAGCTTTTTCAGGCAGTAGCTGACCGTTGACTGACTGACATGCAACGCATCTGCGACCAGGGTCAGGTTGCGCTGTTCATAAACCGAGACAAAGACCATCAGGTCCTGCATGTCCAGCTTTCTCAGGGCATTACTGTTGAGCATTGAGGCATCTCGCTGGCACTGCGACCGGACGATCAGGTCCACGCGAACAAGATAGCATCAAAATGCAATCATGCCGCCCCCTCGCCAATAATGACCGGTTTGACGCCGGCGCTGCGCAGGTGCTCAGCATAGCGTCGGGGATCGAGCCGCACCACCATCAACAGCATGATCGCGACCAACGCTATCAGTGACCACCATGCGCCTGCAAAGCTGCCCGTCAGGTCGCGGATTATTCCGGCAAACAGCGGCGACAGGCTGGCAATCAGGTAACCCACGCCCTGCACGAATGCGGTCAGGCCGCCTGCCTGCCGAGGATCATCGGCATGGTCCATCGACACAATCAGGCTCATCGGAAACAAACCGCCGATACCCAAGCCCAGCAAGCAGGTCCACAGCAGGCCCAGCCGCTGCGGCAGCAGAATCAGCCCGGTAAAACCGATCATCATCAACACCAGCAGCACCGCCAGCGCCACGCGTTTATCGCGACTGCGGTTGGCCAGCGCCGGAACCAGCAGACCCGATACGACCTCCATCAGGGTCAAAAAGCCCAGCAACAGCCCGGCATCCTGCTCGCTCCAGCCGTTCTCCAGATAATACGGCGCAAGCCAGGCCAGCACGCAGGTATAGGACGCAGTACCGAGGCCAAAGAAAACTCCCAGCATCCAGGCCCGAGGCATGTGGGAAAAAGCCTGCCGGGGCCCGGCAGCGCCTGAAGCGTCGACCTGCAACACGCGCCGCTGGGCGAACCAGAAGCACACTGCCAACAGCGCCAGAAGCGACCACACCGCCAGACCGACACGCCAGCTGCCGCTGCTGCTCATCACCAATGGGCTGAATGATGCGGCCAGAGCCGCTCCGCCCATGATCGCAGTCACATACAGGCCCATGCACAATGAGACGTTGACCTTGAAACGCGATTTGATCAATGCGGGCATCAGCGCCTGAATCAAGGCAATGCCGAGACCCGCCAGCACAGCGCTGAAAATCAGTTCGGCAGCAGAATCGAGAACCAGACGCGCCAGGGTTGCCAGGCCGATAAGCACCAGTGAAAGCAGGATGCTGCGATGCGTCCCCAGGTAACGCGCAATGCCGATGCCGAAAAACATCGCCAGCCCCATGGCCATGATCGGCAGCATGGTCAGTAACGACGCCATCCCGAAGCCCAGCGGCACCTCAAGACGAATCGCCGCAAGCAACGGACCGACCGCAGCCATCGATGGGCGCAGGTTTAGCGCCACCAGTACGATACTGACCATCAACCCCATATTCCGAACCGCCGAGCTACGCACCTGCATACCGTCACCATCACTTTTGATGGTCAGGATTAGGCCGGGCGCGTGCTCATATGACAAATCAAAATCTGGGTGCTGCTATTTAAAAATCAGTTCAGCAATGGCGCGGGCAGTTTCAGGCATTCTGCCGAGGGCATTTGCAGTTCGTTACGCGGCCGTGCTGCTCGGGCTCGGGTTCAGGCTCGGCAACTTCATCGACGCCCAGCCACCATGTCAAACCGCGACACGGGTATTGCACATAAAACGGCTGGCCCATCATCGGCGTGGTGATCGAGACATTCTGCTCCCAGGCCAGCGCCAGGATACGATCGAACGGTTCGTGCCAGGCGTGCATCGACAGGTCGAAGGTGCCGTTGTGAATCGGCAGCAACCAGCGACCACGCAGGTCCAGATGTGCCTGCAGCGTCTGCTCGGGTTGCATGTGCACATGCGGCCATTCGACGTTATAGGCCCCGGTTTCCATCAACGTCAGATCAAACGGCCCGTATTGCTCGCCGATGGTCTTGAAGCCATCAAAGTAGCCGCTGTCGCCACTGAAAAAGATCCGCTGATCGCCGTCGATCATCACCCAGGACGCCCACAGGGTGCGGTTGCTGTCGAGCAGCGTACGCCCGGAAAAATGCTGCGACGGCGTAGCGACAAACTCGATGCCCGCCACTTCGGTGGACTGCCACCAGTCCAGTTGGCGGACCTTGTGCGCGGGTACGCCCCATTCAATCAGCGTATCGCCCACACCAAGCGGTGCCAGAAAATGCTCGGTCTTGTCGGTCAGCGCCTTGATCGCCATACGATCCAGATGGTCGTAGTGGTTGTGCGAAAGGATCACCGCCTTGATCGGCGGCAACTCTTCGAGGCTGATCGGCGGCTGGTGAAAGCGCTGCGGCCCTGCCCACTGCACCGGCGACGCGCGCTCGGCAAACACGGGGTCGGTCAACCAGAACTGATCGCGCAATTTGAGCAGGACCGTCGAATGCCCGAGGCGGTACACCGTGTTGTTCGGCGCTGCCAGCAACTGCTGACGCGACAGCGGCTGTACCGGAATTTCGCCTGCGGGGCGCGTATCCTTGGGCTTATTGAATGCCTGATCCCAGAAAATGCGGAGTGTTCGCAGCAGACTCGCCGGTTTCATCGTCGCGTGGTTCCGATATCGCCCCTCATGACGGGACAGGACAGGCAGTGAAGAAGCATCCTTTTTCTGATGTGTCGAGGCCATGGTTTGCTGACTCCTGGGGACAGGTTGAGGCTCCAGCCGTGCATACTTTGTACGTGATCCCGTTGCAGGATGCGCGATGAAAAATATGTAACAGTGTTTTACACTACACGGTGTAGTTTTAAGCTTGCATGATCCTTGGCGACAAGTAAACTGCTGAGTGTAACTTTCTCTAAACGTCCGTTTGAAGCGAACCTATGACCGCACCCATGCGCCTCACCGATCAGAAACGCGAATCCATCGTCCAGGCAGCTATTGCCGAATTTGGCGATCGTGGTTTCGAGGTCACCAGCATGGACCGCATCGCTGCTCGGGCCGAGGTGTCCAAACGCACGGTCTACAACCATTTCCCCAGCAAGGAAGAACTGTTCGCCGAGATGCTGCAGCGTCTGTGGAACTGTGCTCCGCCACAATCGGAAGTGATTTATCACCCCAATGTCAGTCTGCGCGAGCAACTTCGAGACCTGCTGTGGGGCAAGATGCGCAACCTCACCAACAGTAATTTTCTCGACCTGGCGCGTGTCGTGGTGGGCGCGACCATTCACTCACCCGAGCGCGCTCAAGTGTGGATGGCCCGTATCAATGAGCGCGAAGAAACCTTCAGCGCGTGGATCCGGGCAGCCCAGAAAGGCGGTCGTCTGAAGCCGGTCGACCCCGGTTTTGCGGCGACGCAGATGCACGCGCTGCTCAAGTCGTTCGCATTCTGGCCACAGGTGACCTTCAATGCCGCACTGCTCAACCCTCAGGAGCAGAGTGATGTGGTCGAGTCGGCGCTGAACATGTTTCTGGGCTGGTACGAAGTGACTCCCTGACGCTTCTGATTCATTTTTTCAGTCGAGCACGACGCCCCGGCATTCGCCAAAGCCAATCGACACCTGCCCTTCCCGATGACAACGGGCACGCAGGATCACTTCGTCGCCGGCTTCCAGGAATATGCGCTTTTCACCGTTGGGCAACGCCACTGACTGCTTGCCGCCTGCGGTCATCTCCAGCAGGCTGCCGTGCTGACCTGCCTGAGGGCCGGAAAGCGTACCGGTGCCGAGCAGGTCGCCCGGTTGCAGCTTGCAGCCGTTGACGCTGTGGTGCGCGACCATCTGCGCCACGGTCCAGTACATGTTCAGCGAATTGCTCAGACCCAGCCGGTAAGGCTTCAACCCCTCGGCCTTCATCTGCGCGGTGAGCAGCAGCACTTCCAGTTCGATGTCCAGCGCGCCACCCTGCTGATCATTCTGATCAAGCAGGTACGGCAGCGGCTGAGGATCACCCTCCGGACGCGCTGGCTGAGCGCTGCGAAAGGGTATCAACGCTTCGGCGGTTACCACCCAGGGCGAGATCGTCGTGGCAAAACTCTTGGACAGAAACGGACCCAGCGGCTGGTATTCCCACGCTTGAATGTCACGCGCCGACCAGTCGTTGAGCAGGCAGAACCCGGCGATGTGCTCCGCGGCCCGGTCAATCGCGATGGCATCGCCCTGCGCATTCCCCGGCCCGATCCACACACCCAGCTCCAGTTCGTAATCCAGGCGTTTGCAGGGACCGAAAACCGGAACGTCCTGACCCGGCGCAAGGGTCTGCCCATTGGGCCGCCGGACCGGCGTACCGGATGTGCAGAGGGTCGATGCCCGGCCGTGGTAGCCAATCGGCACATATTTGTAGTTGGGCAGCAGCGGGTTGTCCGGACGGAACAGCTTGCCGACGTTCAGCGCATGATGAATACCGACGTAGAAGTCAGAATAATCACCTACTCGCGCCGGCATGTGCAGGCTGCACTCGCTCATCGGCAGCAGCAAACCTGCAACCGCCTGCACACTGTCACGTTGCGGGTTGTCCGCATCCAGCAGTTGCAACAATGCGCTGCGCAATGCCTGACGGGCTGGCGCGCCCAGCGCAAAAAAATCGTTGAGCTGATCGCGGCTGGCCACTTCGGCAGCCTCGGCGGCCTGCCCGTGAAAAAAACCCGCGGCTGTCGCTGCGCGCAGATCGACAATCAGATCGCCAATCGCCACGCCACCACGCGGGCCGGTAGTGCCATGGCTGAACACACCCAGCGGCAGGTTCTGCAACGGAAAATCAGCGTGTTCGTTGGCCGATGCCACCCAGCTACGACGATTGAGAGAGCCAGTCATCGGCGCGGTTCCTTGTTGAATGTCCTGGTCATGTCGTTCCAGCAGGCATCGTAATCGGCTTGCAGTTGCGGGCAGCCAAGGGCGTGGCGGCTGGGGCGCAATACCTTGCCGGTCTCGAACATGAAGGCCATGGTGTTTTCGATTTTGTGCGGTTTCAGCTCGGCAGTAATGGCCTTTTCTGCCGTGACATTATCCGGACCGTGCGCGCTCATGCAGTTGTGCAGCGAGGCGCCCCCGGGCATGAAGCCTTCAGCCTTGGCGTCGTAGGCGCCATCGATCAGGCCCATGAATTCGTTCATCAGGTTGCGGTGGAACCATGGCGGGCGAAAGGTGTTTTCCGCCACCATCCAGCGCGGCGGGAAGATCACGAAATCGATATTGGCCTGGCCGTGGGTTGCCCCTGGTGAAGTCAGCACAGTGAAAATCGACGGGTCCGGGTGATCGTAACTGACCGTGCCGATGGTGTTGAAACGCCGCAGATCATACTTGTACGCAACGTTGTTGCCGTGCCAGCCCACCACATCAAAGGGTGAATGCTCCAGGTGTGTCGACCACAGTTCACCGAGGAACTTCTGCACCAGCTCCATCGGTTGCTGATTGTCCTCAAACCAGGCCACCGGCGTCAGAAAATCACGCGGGTTGGCCAGCCCGTTGCTGCCGATCGGGCCAAGCTCCGGAAGGCGCAAGGCGCACCCGTGGTTCTCGCAGATATAACCACGGGCGCTGCTGTCGAGCAGTTGCACACGAAATTTCATGCCTCGCGGCAGTATGGCGATTTCCAGCGGTTCGATGTCCAGCAGACCTAATTCGGTGATGATTCTGAGTCGCCCCTGTTGCGGCACAATCAACCATTCGCCATCGGCGCTGAAAAACGCACGCTGCATCGAAGTGTTGGCTGCGTATACGTAAACGCTCACACCGTCTGCCTGATCCGCCGCCGAGGTACTGGCCAAGGGGATCAGGCCGTCAATGAAATCGACAGGCTCGGCGGGGATATCGAAGGCGTTCCAGCGCAGCCGGTTGGGGTTGATCGGGCCCTGCTCCTGACCGGCGATCTGCCGACCCATGCGTTGGTAACGCGGATGGGCCGCCGAAGGTTTGATGCGATACAACCAGGTACGCCGGGCTTCGCTGCGCGCGACCGTGAAGGCAGTACCCGAGAACTGCTCGGCATACAGCCCCAGCGGGTGTTTCTGCGGAGAGTTCTGGCCAATCGGCAATGCTCCGGGCAGTGCCTCGCTGCTGAACTGGTTGCCAAAACCCGACTGATAAGCCAATGCGTCGGAACGGGAGTGAATAGCCATCTGGACCTCTTGTTGTTATGGGGTCGGGCAGAGACGGGTGAAACATCATTTAACGTAAAACGATTACGCATAACGTAATTTGAGTTTGCCAGCCGGTCAAGCTATAAAGCTGCCTTTCCCGATCGGCGCACAGCACCCATGACCCAGGACATCGAAAGCCCGACAGGCGGACGTCAGCAAAAGGTTCAGGCCGCCGAAGTTGGGCTGGGCGTGCTCAAGGCGCTGGCCGAACTGTCGCCCTCCACTTCCCTGTCGAAACTCGCCGAGCATCTGGGCATGCCTGCCAGCAAGGTTCATCGTTATCTACAGGCGCTGATTGCCAGTGGCTTTGCCGAACAGGATGCTGTCAACAATCACTACGAGCTGGGGCGCGAAGCGTTGCAGGTCGGGCTGGCCTCACTCGGCAAGCTGGATGTGCTGAAAGTATCGGCACCTTGGCTGGCCAGCCTGCGTGATGAATTGAACCAGACCTGCTTCCTGGCGGTATGGGGCAACAAAGGGCCGACCGTGGTGTATGTCGAAGCGTCGATGGGCGCAGTGACGCTGGTGACGCAGATCGGCTCGGTGCTGCCGTTGCTCGGCTCGTCTACCGGCCTGGTGTTCGACAGCTTTCTGAACGAGCGAGAAACCGCTGCGCTTCGCGAGCAGGAAATGCCTTTGCTGAGTGCCGACCAGTTGCGCGACGTCAAGCTGCATATCGAGCAGATCCGTACGACGGGCGTCCACCAGATTCAGGGCTTGCTGATGCCGGGCATAAACGCAGCCTCTTCGCCGCTGTTCGCCATGGGCAACAAGCTGGTAGGCGTGATCACCGTGGTTGGGCCGGGATCGGTGTTGAACGACGAGACGCAGAATCTGGCGGCCAGGCGGCTTTTGCAAACGGCGCAGGCCATCAGCGAGCGTATGGGCGGTAGCCGTCCGTCAGACTGACTCAGGAAGAGGCGGTTGATACCCTGGCAAAATGGCTCGCTCCATGCCAGCCGTGAATCAGCCGACCTTCGACGCGGTTACGCCCTTTGGTTTTGGCCAGGTAAAGCAACCGATCCACTTCCGCCAACGCGGCGGTATGTCCATCCTTCTCTGCTGCGTTGATCGACACCACGCCCGAGCTTATGGTCAGTTTGCCCAGCGGGCTGGCCGAGTGCTCTATACGAGTGGTTTCAACGGATGATCTGATTTTTTCCGCGATCTTCAGCGCCCCTGCCAGGTCGGTTTCAGGCAGCAGAATGACAAACTCTTCGCCGCCGTAACGTGCCGCGATATCCCCAGCCCGGTCAAGACTGTTGCCTATGAGCCCAGCCACTTGCTTCAGGCAGTCGTCTCCCTGCAGATGACCGTAGGTGTCGTTGTATTGTTTGAACCAGTCAATATCCAGCAGAATGATCGCGATAGTTGCAGTATTCCGGCTCGCCCGCCCCCACTCCTGCTGCAAGGCCGCATCGAAGCAGCGTCGATTGGCCAGGTGCGTGAGGCTGTCCGTGTGAGCGATGATCTCCAGCTCGTTCCTGGCGATGTTCAGTTCACCTTCCGCATTGATCAACTGCTGGATTTGCCGGTACAGCAGGACGCCAAGCAAAACCAGCGCAAGGATAATAATGCCGGTGATGGTCATGGACCGGTGTGCATAGGCCCACCAGGGCGCGAACACATGCTGACAGGAGACGCCTGCAGCGGCGACGATCGGCAACCCGGACACCCGCCGATAGGCGTAGATCCTTTCCACCCCGTCCACCACGGAGTTGATCACCGCGGTGCCGCTGTCGCTGTAGGGCAGATAGCGAGTGAAGATATCGCCCTTGGCGACATTGGTGGTCATCAGTGCGGTTAATGTGGGGCGTCGCGCCAGCAGGTCACCATTGCTCAGAGCGAGAAAGATTACCCCCTTGTCGTCTACATCCATGCGCTGGAAAAACGCCTGGAAATAAGCCACCGGTACGGTGGCCAGTGCAACGCCAGCAAAACTGCCATCCGCAGCATTGATACGCCGACTGACCGGGATGACCATATCCCCGGTATTACGGCTTTCTACGATAGACCCTACATGAATGGACGGGTCAGGGTTATCGCGATGGTAAATGAAGTAATCGCGGTCTTGGTTGTTTCTGGTGTGCACGCCATTGGCAAAGGAATTGGCGACCCAGTTGCCCTGAGCATCGTAGATGAACAGCCCCTGAAGCCCTTTGACGTTTATCAGGTCTTGAGCCATCAGCCTGGTCAAGCGGCTTTGCTGCTGGCCTGCGACCCCGTCCTGTTCCACACGCTCGACAAGGTCACGCAGCGTATTGTCAGCCTGTTGCAGGGTGTCCTGAGCCTGCTGCTCAGCGGCCAGCACGATATTGGACACCGCAATCCTGGCGGTGGCCGCGCGCTCGAGCTTCGACTGGTTCATCTGCCAGACGGTAGCCAGGGTCAGCGATAGACAGACCAGGGCAATGAAGCCGATCAACGCTTTGCTGAGCGCCGAAGGTGTAAGCCTCGTCGAAATAAAGGAAAGCCGTTTCATAGGGTTGTCATCAAATTGGCAGTGAAACCCGCCATGCAGTTTCCATACCTTAGCGCCACTAACCCGAACACGTTGTTACACCGAGGTCACGCGGGGCTTAGTTGAATGAATGCCCCGCAGGCTAGTTGCTCAAGAAGTCATTACAGGTATTCGGCTTTTTGACGATACAGCTTCTGAGCTGTCCGAAAACAGCTGCCGATACGCTACTGTGAGAGGTGCTCCAATGCCAATGTATCGAACGTTGCTTTTCCGGCGTGGCTCAAGCGCATGCTGGCACGGTGATGTCACCGCAACCGGCACAGCGGCCTTGCACATCGGTCGCTTCGTGTTTCAGCTGCGATCAGCTTATCGCGATAGCCTCAAATGAACACTTACCCGGTCGGCGATGACGACGAAGAACGTATTCGGATTTTGAATGCTTTTTCGTTGATGGATACCCCACCTGAGCACGAATACGATCAGATCGTGCAAATGGCATCGCGGATTTTCGATGTGCCCATTGTGCTGATTTCGCTGGTTCATCGCGATCGGCAATTCTTCAAGGCGCGTATCGGCCTCGATGTCTGCGAAACGGGCCGTGACGTCTCATTCTGTAATTTTGCGCTCATGGGCCGTAACGTTTTTCTGGTGCCTGATGCATTGCAGGATGAGAGATTCAGCTCAAACGCCTTGGTAGTAGGCGCTCCCTATATTCGCTTTTATGCCGGGGCGCCGCTGATAACCGCCAGCGGTCATGTGCTGGGCAGCCTGTGCCTGATCGACAATAAACCTCGGGAGACTTTCTCGCAGCGAGATCAATTGGTTCTTCAGGATCTGGCGGTCATAGTCATCGAAAGAATGGAGTTGCGTCGGCTCGCGCTCGAGAATGAAGACAGCCACGCCCGCTTCATGAATATCACCTCGACTTCACCCGACGCGATTATCTGCTCGGACAGCAAAAACCGGATCATCTCATGGAACAACTCGGCCGAGCTCATTTTCGGGCATCGATCCGAGGACGCCATGGGAAAGCCTCTCGATATCATTATTCCGCCCGAAATGCGCTCCAGACATCATGCAGGTCTGTCGAGGGTGTCTGCAGGCGGCCCGGCCTCCATTATCGGAAAATCCATCAACCTGACGGCCATCCATCGCGACGGTCATACAATCCCCATCGAGCTCTCGCTCTCACAATGGACGTATGCCGGCGAGCCACAATTCGGAGCGATCATTCGTGACGTCACCCAGCGTGTCGAGGCGGACAAATTACTCAAGCATGCGGCTGAATACGATCATCTGACCGGGCTTGCCAATCGATCGACACTCAAAAGGCGGATCAAGGAGGCGTGCGATGCGCAGCTGCCAGCAGCTATCCTGCTGATCGATCTGGACGGTTTCAAAGACGTCAACGACACGCTGGGCCACGCTGCGGGTGATTTTGTGCTCCAGGTGACCTCTCTTCGTCTTCGCGAAAACGTCCCGGCCAGCCATATGGTCGCGCGTCTGGGCGGCGATGAGTTTGTCGTGTTCCTGTCAGACACGGCAGACCCTGACAACGCGACCAGGCTGGGCCTGGCGCTCATCGCGGTCATCGAGGAACCGATTGAGTTTGAAGACAATTCAATCTACATCGGCGCCAGCATCGGCGTCTCCGTAAGGTCCGGCTGCGACTACGACGAGGAGCAAATGCTCGGCAATGCGGATCTGGCGCTCTACCAGGCCAAGTCTGACGGACGTTCCCTTGTTCGCACCTTCACCTCCGAGCATCGACAGACCGCGTCAAGAAGAGGCGCGCTCAGCTCATCAATGCGTCAGGCGTGGGCCAACAAAGAGTTCGAGCTGTACTATCAGCCTCAGGTACGCCTTGCGGACGGTCGTATTACCGGAGCCGAAGCCCTTATTCGCTGGAACCATCCGACACTGGGTGTGGTGTCCCCGGCGGTTTTTCTACCTGCACTGGAAGCGGGTCTTCTCGCGGTACCAGTGGGCGAATGGATCCTGCGCTCAGCCTGTGAGCAGGCAGCGCAATGGCAAAACACCGGCTGTGACGAATTTCGCATCGGCGTCAATCTGTTCGCCGCTCAGTTTCGCATGCGTGACTTTGCGGAAATGGTTGAAAGTGCGCTTGAAGACTTTTCCTTGCCGGCACACTCACTCGAGCTGGAGATCACGGAAAACATCATCCTGCGAAACGAACAACGCATTATGGAACCGTTGCGCCACCTTCGCTCATTGGGTGTGGGCATTGCATTCGACGATTTCGGTACCGGCTATGCGTCCCTGAGCCTGCTGAAAGACTATCCGGTGACACGGCTGAAAATCGACCGCTCATTCGTAAGTGGCGTTGAGCGCAGCAAAAAAGACGAAGTTATCATCGAGGCCGTTATCAGGCTGGCGAACGGCTTCAATCTCCAGGTCACGGCAGAAGGCATAGAGACCCGCGAGCAGGAAAGTCTGATGTGTCATTATGTGTGCGACGAGGGTCAGGGCTATCTGTATGGTCGTCCCATGCCGGCGCATGAATTTACCGAGCGTTATATCTCGTCTCACAATCGGCAGGCTGACGTGCTCAAGCACAAATGACTCAGAACGAGCCTGAGCAGGCTCGTCTGATCGCGCAAGGCGGATGCTTCTTATGCTCAGTCCGGCGTCAGTACACCGCGCTGGATCTGGTCTCGTTCGATGGACTCGAACAGCGCCTTGAAGTTGCCTTCGCCAAACCCGTCATCACCCTTGCGCTGGATGAATTCGAAGAACACCGGGCCCATCAGGGTTGCGGAGAATATCTGCAGCAGCAATCGGCGCTCGCCGCCTTCTGAAGAACCATCGAGAAGGATGCCGCGCGATTTGAGTTCAGTTTCCGGCTCACCGTGATCGGGCAGTCTTCCCTGAAGCATTTCGTAGTAAGTATCCGGCGGCGCCGTCATGAAACGCATGCCGGTTTCCTTCAGCGCGTCCCAGGTCTTGATCAGGTCATCGGTAAAGAACGCCACATGCTGAATGCCTTCGCCGTTGAACTGCATCAGGAACTCTTCGATCTGCCCGGCGCCCTTGGACGACTCTTCGTTCAGGGGAATGCGGATCATGCCATCCGGGGCGGTCATGGCCTTGGAGGTCAGGCCGGTGTATTCGCCCTTGATGTCGAAATAGCGCAGCTCGCGGAAGTTGAACAGCTTTTCATAGAACCCGGCCCAGTACGCCATGCGACCGCGATACACGTTGTGGGTCAGGTGATCGATGAATTTAAGGCCGGCACCGACCGGGTGGCGGTCGACGCCGTCGATGAAGTTGAAGTCGATGTCGTAAATCGAGGTGCCTTCACCGAAACGGTCGATCAGGTACAGCGGCGCGCCACCGATGCCCTTGATGGCGGGCAAGCGCAATTCCATGGGGCCGGTGGCGATTTCCAGCGGTTGTGCACCCAGTTCGAGTGCCCGGTTATAAGCCTTCTGCGCATCTTTCACGCGGAACGCCATGCCGCATACCGAAGGGCCATGTTCGGCGGCAAAGTATGAGGCCAGGCTATGCGGTTCATTGTTGAGGATCAGGTTGATCGCGCCCTGACGATACAGGGTCACGTCCTTGGAACGATGGGTCGCGACTTTGGTGAAACCCATCATCTGAAACACAGGCTCCAGGCTGTTGGGAGTCGGTGACGCGAATTCGATGAATTCAAAGCCCATCAGGCCCATGGGGTTTTCGTAGAGATCAGCCATGACTGGCTCCTTGCAGGAAAAGTGAGAGTGGTTAAACCAGCGCAATCACTGTCCTGCGGGCGGCGCACACGGGATCCCTCGCACGCTGCGCGCGAGAAAATCACCGAATATCAGTTGCAGACCAAGAATCTTCATGAGGGCAGCCTACTCCGGCTTGTCCGATTGTGCATCAGGGTGTGCCTGTTGAAAGGCCGGATGTTGCATGGCCAGACGCTCGACCCGCTGGATACGCGGGTATGCACTCAGTTCGACGTTGTAGCGATGGGCTGCATACAGCTGTGGTAACAGGTAAATGTCCGCAAGGCCGGGGCTCGTACCAAAACAGAAACCGTCCTTTTCGATCAACTGCTCGACGGCCTGCAAACCTTCGCCGATCCAGTGCTCGATCCAGCTCAGAATAGCGGGTTCGTCGTGACCCAGACCGCGTAACCGGTTGAGCACCGAAACGTTGTGCAAGGGGTGAATGTCACAGCCGACCAGCGCCGCAACGGCCCGCTGGCGCGCACGCAGAACAGCATCCTGCGCCAGTAACGCAGGCTGCGGGTAGCACTCTTCCAGGTATTCAATGATCGCCAGTGACTGGGTGATGACCACGCCATCGTCCAGCCTCAATGCAGGCACCCTGCCCTGCGGGTTGACCGCCTTGTAGCCGGGTGTGCGCTGCTCGCCGCCATCAAGCAGCAGGTTGACCGGGATCGCAGCGTAATCCAGCCCTTTTAGGGCCAGCGCAATACGCACACGGTAACTTGAGGTCGAGCGGTAGTAAGTGAATAGGTCCACGGAAGTCGCCTGCCTGACGCACGGGTGCTGTGTTTATTATTTTCGTAACCACATTACGTAATGCGTAAATTGCGCGATCCGCCTGACGCTGTCAACTCAAGCCTTGTGCTGAATGAGCTAGGATGCATTAACCCGATAAAAACAACGCTGGGTGCCTGCATGAATATTCTTTATGACGAACGCATCGACGGCATGCTGCCCGCGGTCGACAAGCAGCAATTGCTGCATGAGCTACGACGCCAACTGCCCGACCTGGACATCCTGCACCGCGCCGAAGAGCTGCGCCCCTACGAGTGCGACGGGTTATCGGCCTATCGCACCACGCCGATGCTGGTGGCGTTGCCACGGCATGTCGAAGAAGTGCAGACGCTGCTCAAACTGTGCCATGCGCGTCGCGTGCCGGTGGTCGCTCGCGGCGCGGGCACCGGGTTGTCGGGGGGCGCACTGCCGCTGGAAAAAGGCGTGCTGCTGGTGATGGCGCGCTTCAATCAGATCCTCGCTATCGACCCGGCTGCTCGTCTGGCACGAGTCCAGCCCGGCGTACGCAACCTGGCCATTTCCCAGGCAGCAGCACCCCACGGTCTGTATTACGCACCCGACCCGTCTTCGCAAATCGCCTGTTCCATCGGCGGTAACGTGGCAGAAAATGCGGGCGGCGTGCATTGCCTCAAATACGGACTGACCGTGCACAACCTGCTCAAGGTCGAGATACTGACCGTCGAAGGCGAGCCCATGACGCTGGGCAGCGACACGCTGGACTCACCGGGCTTCGACTTGCTGGCACTGTTTACCGGCTCCGAAGGCATGCTCGGTGTCATTACCGAAGTCACGGTCAAGCTGTTGCCCAGACCGCAGGTGGCCAAAGTGCTGCTGGCGGCGTTCGATTCCGTGGAAAAAGCAGGCAGAGCGGTGGGCGATATCATTGCCGCTGGCATCATCCCCGGCGGGCTGGAGATGATGGATAATCTGGCGATTCGCGCCGCCGAGGATTTCATTCATGCAGGCTATCCGGTTGATGCAGAAGCCATCCTGCTTTGCGAGCTGGACGGGGTCGAAGCCGATGTACATGCTGATTGCGAACGGGTTCGCGAGGTATTGACACTGGCTGGTGCGACCGAAGTGCGTCAGGCGAAAGACGAGGCCGAACGGGTGCGCTTCTGGGCCGGTCGCAAGAACGCCTTCCCCGCCGTGGGCCGTCTGTCACCGGATTACTACTGCATGGACGGCACTATCCCGCGACGCGAGTTGCCAGGGGTATTGCGCAGCATCAAGGAGTTGTCAGCGCAGTACGGCCTGCGCGTGGCAAATGTGTTTCATGCTGGCGATGGCAACATGCACCCGTTGATCCTGTTCGATGCCAATCAACCGGGTGAACTGGAGCGCGCAGAGGCGCTGGGTGGCAAGATCCTCGAGCTGTGCGTCGAGGTCGGCGGCAGCATCACCGGCGAGCATGGTGTCGGTCGCGAGAAGATCAACCAGATGTGCGCGCAGTTCAACAGTGACGAACTGACTTTTTTTCATGCCATCAAGGCCGCATTCGATGCCAGCGGCCTGCTCAACCCCGGCAAGAATATCCCGACCCTGCATCGCTGCGCGGAATTCGGTGCCATGCATATTCATGCCGGGCAATTGCCGTTTCCCGAACTGGAGCGCTTCTGATGAGCGAGATGGACAAAGACGTCAGCCAGGCTCTGCTCGAGCGGGTCGATCAAGCGCTGCGGGACAGCACGCCGTTACGTATTCAGGGTGGCAACAGCAAGGCCTTTCTTGGCCGTGAGGCAGCAGGCGAGGTGCTCGATACCCGCGAACACCGTGGCATCGTCAGTTATGACCCGACAGAACTGGTGATCACCGCCCGTGCCGGTACGCCACTGAGCGAGCTGATGCAGGTGCTGGACGCCGCAGGCCAGACGTTGCCCTGCGAGCCGCCCGATTTTGGCTGCGCAACGCTCGGCGGCATGGTCGCAGCGGGACTGTCGGGCCCGCGCCGCCCCTGGAGCGGGTCGGTGCGTGATTTCGTACTGGGCACCCGGGTCATCACCGGCCTTGGCAAGCATTTGCGCTTCGGCGGCGAAGTCATGAAGAACGTTGCAGGCTATGACGTTTCACGCCTGATGGCGGGCAGTTTCGGCTGCCTTGGGGTGCTGACCGAGGTGTCGCTCAAGGTACTGCCCAAACCGCGTCTGTGCAGCAGCATCGCGCTGCAGATGGACAGCTCGCAAGCCCTGGCCCGCCTCGCCGAATGGGGTCAGCAACCGATGCCCATCAGCGCAGCCTGCCACGACGGTCAAGTACTGCGCCTGCGTCTTGAAGGCGGCGAAGGCTCGGTGGCAGCAGCTCATGAGCGGCTCGGTGGCGAAGTGTTCGATGGCGCGTACTGGCAGCAGTTGAATGAGCAGCGTCTGCCCTTTTTTCTGGACCCGCGACCCTTATGGCGGCTCTGCGTACCTGCCGAAAGCGCTGTGCTGGACCTGCCAGGCGAACAACTGCTCGACTGGGGCGGCGCACAACGCTGGCTGAAATCCGACGCAGACGGCGAAACCATTAGAGCGATCACCACGGCGGCTGGCGGGCATGCGACCTGCTACGGCCAGGGCGTTGTCGACAGCCCGTTCCAGCCGCTGGCCACACCTGTACTGCGTTACCACCAGGCCCTCAAGGGCCGGCTCGACCCGCAGGGCATTTTCAACCCCGGCCGACTGTACGCGGAGTTTTAAGCATGCAGACCACATTGAGTGAACACGCCAGAACCCTGCCCCGCGCCGAAGAGGCCGAACGCATCCTGCGCAGTTGCGTGCATTGCGGTTTCTGCAACGCTACCTGCCCGACCTATCAACTGTTGGGTGATGAGCTGGACGGCCCGCGCGGCAGAATCTACCTGATCAAACAGGTGCTCGAAGGCCAGCAAGTCACCGAAAAAACCCGCTTGCACCTGGACCGCTGCCTGAGCTGCCGCAACTGCGAGACCACCTGCCCGTCCGGCGTGGATTATCACAACCTGCTGGACATCGGCCGTGCAGCGGTTGAGGCCCTGGTGCCCCGCCCGCTTGGCCAGCGGTTGCTGCGCGAAGGCCTGCGCCAGGTAATTCCCAATGCCGGATTGTTCCGTTTGCTGACCGGAATGGGCATGAAGTTCAGGCCCTTGTTGCCGCAGACACTGGCAATCAAACTGCCTGCAACAGTCCATCCTGCCGGGCTTCGGCCGTCCACTCGTCATGCACGTCAGGCGCTGCTGCTTGAAGGTTGCGTGCAGCCAGGTCTGTCACCTAATACCAACGCTGCCACGGCACGGGTGCTTGATCGTCTGGGCATCGGTATTACTGCAGTCGGCAACGCCGGATGCTGCGGCGCCGTGGATTACCATCTGAATGCACAGGAGGCAGGTCTGGACCGGGCGCGGCGCAACATCGACGCCTGGTGGCCCGCGCTCGAAGGCGGTGCCGAAGCCCTCATCCAGACGGCCAGCGGTTGCGGTGCATTCGTCAAGGACTACGGTCATTTGCTGCGCCACGACCCCGCCTATGCAGACAAGGCCAAGCGCATCAGTGCGTGCACAAAGGATCTGGTCGAAGTGCTGCGTGACGAGCCGCTGGAAACCCTCGGCATCAAGGTCGACACGCGACTGGCGTTCCACTGCCCATGTACCTTGCAGCACGCACAGAAACTCGGTGGTGAAGTGGAACGCGTGCTGACTCGTCTAGGCTTCAACCTGACCCAAGTGCCGGACGGCCATTTATGCTGCGGCTCGGCCGGCACCTATTCAATCACTCAGCCAGCCCTGGCCCGTCAATTGCGCGACAACCGTATGAGCGCGCTGGAAAGCGGCAAGCCTCAGGTCATCGCCACCGCCAATATCGGTTGTCAGACTCACTTGGCCAGCGCCAACCGCACTGCGGTACGGCACTGGATCGAGCTGATTGACGAAGCGCTTGGCACTCCAGAATCTCGCTGAACTCCTATCCAATAACCACTGCTCCGGAGCAACCCATGAAAATCAAAGCCGTCCTTACCCAGACCGAAGTGAGCCTGATGCTCGGTGCCGCACGCGACGAGGCCCAGGCCAATGGCTGGGCTGTGGCCATCGCTGTCGTTGATGACGGCGGCCATCTGCTGGCGTTCGAGCGACTGGACGACGCGTCGCCGATCAGCAGCTATATCTCGATCGAAAAAGCCCGTACCTCGGCACTCGGCAAACGTGAGTCCAAAGGTTACGAAGAAATGGTCAATGGCGGGCGTACGGCATTTCTCAGCGCCCCGCTGCTGACCTCGCTGGAAGGCGGCGTGCCGGTCATCGTTGACGGCCAGGTGATTGGCGCGGTGGGTGTCTCCGGCGTCAAGGCCGAGCAGGATGCGCAAGTGGCCAAGGCCGGCATCGCGGCGCTGAATGCCGACTGACAGTGCAGGCCCCCGATGACAAAGACAACCGGCCACTGCGCCTGCGTCATCGGCCGTGGCAGGTTTGACGGGAGCAACTACAGCCTGTAGATCGAAATCCAGCTCATGTCCGGGTGGGAGGAGTAGATATAGGTACCGGTCCTGTTGAGTACCGCGCCGCCCACCGAAGGAAAGTAGGCGATACAGGTGGCGATTCCCTTCACAGTGTCGATCCGGTAGACGTCGTAATTGCAGGTGTAGATCGCATATACATAGCGCTCATCCGGCGTGACGCCTATGACTTTTACCGGATAGCCCTGGGTACCTATCTTCTCCCGATAAAACATTTTGTTGGTGGCGGCATCGATAATGTAGACCTCGTCGATTCCGCCCACATACAGCCAGGCGCCATCGGAACTGAAGGCCATCGACCGCGGATCGGAAAAGCCGGGAATATCATGCTGCAGGTAATCCACCTTGCTGATCGCAAGGACATCGGTGGGTGCCGTCCGGTCGACCAGCATCGTCGCGTAAAACCGGTCATTCAGGGGGCTGATCCCGAGGGCCAGCGACGCATTGGTCAGGGCACCCAGATCAAACTCGTTTTCGACCGTGTAGTTCTCGGTCTCGATCAGGCGGATAAGCCCGCCAAGCGCATTCTGAAAGGACAGGCAGATAAACCGGCCATCCGGGCTGCACAGGATGCGGTTGACGTTGGCAGCCGGAAGTATCCTGATGACCTCGCGCAAGCGCGTGTCCACCACGTAGCACCTCTTCTGACCAATGGTGTAAAGCCGTTTCCCATCGGGGCTCAGGGTAATCGCACCCGCGCCTGCCCGCTTGATACTGCCAACCACGCTTGCACTGGCGATGTCGACCACGCTGACTTCGCGGCCACTCTCATGAGCGACATACAGCGTAGTTTCATCGGGACTGATAACGATCTCAGCGGGTACAAAGCCCAGCGGGATGATGCCGGTCAACCAGGCGATGTCCAGAGGGACTTCTGAACCGACCGGGTCTGCAATGTGAGTCAGAGCTCTAACGTTTTGAGATGCTTTTTTTTGCATTTCTCTCACCCTTCAATAGGTCTTGTAAGACCGCCAGGACGGGGAATAGATAAGAAGATATATCCCCGTCATCCAACGATGCGGCCAAGACACTTATGCCGCTCCGATCCAAAAACGTAGGGTCATTGAATACTCAACACGAGGGGATGGGTACTGTCAGAAATAACAGTCCGGACGCGCCGAAACCGTTCGAATGAGGGTATCGGCAGGGTTGCAGGACAGGGCCGTCGGGCACTCCAGCCCGGCGGCGGGAAAGCCCGTAGCGCAACGACCACTGGTCAGCGTGATGGCCCGGGGGAAAGCATGCAGGGCTGGCCTTAAGAAAGACTCAGGAGCTTTCCCGTACCACCAGCTCAAACCCCAGATCCACCTGCGGATGCTGCGTGACACCGTCGAGCAAGCCCAGCAGCAGCTGTGCCGCGCGCTGCCCGACTTCCTCCCTGGGCGTACGTATCGAGGTCAGGCGCGGCACCATGTGGGCAGAACCGGGCAGGTCGTTGAAGCCCACCAGCGATACGCGTTCGGGAATGGCGACGCCCAGACGCAAAGCCTCAAGGGCCGCGCCCTGCGCGAGGTCGTCATTGCAGAAGAAAACCCCGTCGACATCCGGATGTTGCTCCAGCAGGCGGGCAAACAACTCACCACCCAGGCCAATCGAGGACGACTGAGGCGTCGAGACCTGCAGCTCGGGGTCGAACAGCCCGGCTTCCTCCAGCACCTGGCGAAACCCTGCCCCGCGCTGCAATACGCGAGGGTCGAGCTGAGCGGCCATGTAAGCCAGTCGACGGCGACCACGGCCCAACAGATGGCGTGCGGCTTCGGCCCCCGCCTGCTGTTGCGAGAAGCCAACGCAATAGGTACCCAGTCGAGTATCGAGTTCCATCATGTGTACGCAAGGTACGCCGCTGGTTTCAAGCATCTGGCGCGACGCTGCGGTGTGGTCGAAACCGGTCAGCAGAATACCCCGCGGACGATTGACCAGATGGTTGCGCAGCAGTTTCTCTTCCTCGTCGGGCGAGTAGTGATAGTTGCCGATCACCACGTCCAGACCGCGGATACGCAACACCTCCTGAATGGCCTCCAGCGTCTCGATAAACAACTGGTTGGAAAGCGAAGGCACCAGCACCACGACGGTCTGGCTGCAGGAAGAGGCCAGCGCCCTGGCTGCAGGATTGGCGACATAGCCCAGGGTCTGTGCCGCAGCGCGGACCTTTTCCGCCAGCTCCGGCGCAACGGTGGTAACGCCGCGCAGCGCCCGGGAGGCCGTGATCGGCGACACGGCGGCAAGCCTCGCCACCTCATTGAGCGTAGGGCGACCAGTAGAGCGGGAACCAATGCGGATCATGCGTTGCCAACTAACATAGGGGTTGCCAAATGTGTCGAATGCCCCATAAGGTAGCGCTGTCTCATGGAAGGTGACAATGCTTTATCGCTGGTTTCACATGGGCCACCCGGTCAGGGTCGCCGCGGAGAACAGCCTCCAATGCTTATTGATGAGCTCAAAACAACGACAAAAACTGGAACAGCCCGGGCTGAGCCTGATGTCCACCGGACAAAGACAGCGCTGTCTCCAGATGAGGTGCCTACTGTGACAACTGCGAATACTGCTATTTCCGCCCTTGTGGTAATGGGTGTTTCTGGCTGCGGCAAAAGCGCCGTCGGTGCCGAGATCGCCCGCAACAGCGGCGGTCGCCTGATCGAAGGCGATGCGTTCCACCCCCCGGCAAATATCGAAAAGATGAGCGCCGGAACCCCTCTCAACGATGAAGACCGCGCCGGCTGGCTGACCCGCCTGGGCGAAGAGATGGCTGCTGCCCTGGCAAACGGCGAGCACCCTGTGCTGACCTGCTCCTCGCTCAAGCTTATCTATCGCCAGCGTCTGCGCGATGCCGTGCCTGGCCTGGGCTTTGTTTTTCTGGAACTCAGCAAGGAACTTGCCGCCGAACGTTGCTCGCACCGGCCGGGGCATTTCATGCCCGCAAGTCTGGTGGACAGCCAGTTCGCAACCCTTGAGCCGCCCTATGGCGAGCCGCTGACACTGATCGTCGATGCATCGCAGCCTATCGCTGTCATCGGTGAACAAGCCGCAGCATGGTGGAAAGACTCCCACGCCTGATAAAGGCGTGAGCGCAGAAGACAGCGCTGTCTTGCGTACACACGATAAAAACGTCGGCGCTGTTAACAGCTCCTTAAAACAATAAACCGGAGAAACACCCATGTTCGGTATGACCCATGAGACGTTCCTGCTCGTCGATGCGTTGGTGACCATCGTCGGCCTGGTGCTGCTGATCACCACCTTCAAAGTGCACCCTTTCGTCGCGCTGACCCTGGCGGCAGGCTTTCTTGGCCTGACCTCGGGAATGCCGGTTGAAAAAGTCATGAAATCCTTCCAGGACGGCTTCGGTGGCGTGCTGGGCTTCGTCGGTATTATTCTCGGTCTGGGCACCATGCTCGGCAAGCTGATGGCCGACTCGGGCGGCGCAGACCAGATTGCGCAAACCTTGATACGTACCTTCGGCAAGCAGAAAGTGCACTGGGCAATGATGTTCTCGGCCTTTCTGGTAGGCATCCCGCTGTTCTTCGAGATCGGCTTTGTGTTGCTGATCCCGCTGGTGTTCATTGTTGCCCGTCGTACCGGCGTATCCATCGTCAAGATCGGTATCCCGCTGCTGGCAGGCCTGTCAGCGGTGCACGGTCTGGTTCCGCCACATCCGGGGCCGTTGCTGGCCATCGGCATTTTCGGTGCCGACATTGGCAAGACCATTTTTTACGGACTGATCGTTGCACTGCCGACGGCCATCATCGCTGGCCCGATCTTCGGCAACTGGATTTCCAAAAGCATTCCTGGCACGCCTTCAAAGGAACTGATGGACCAGATTGCCAAAGAGTCCAGCACTGAAAACCTGCCAGGCTTCGGCATTACGCTGGTGACCATCCTGCTGCCGGTCTTCCTGATGCTGCTCAAGACCTTTGCCGATGTGGTGTTGCCGGAAAACAACATGTTCCGCATCTGGATGGACCTGATTGGTCACCCGATCAGCGCCCTCCTCGCAGCGCTTTTGCTGGCGTTCTACACCTTTGGTGCAGCGCGTGGCTTTGACCGTACAAAAATCATGAAACTGCTGGACCAGAGCCTGGCACCGGTTGCGGCAATCGTTCTGATCGTGGGTGCAGGCGGTGGCTTCAAGCAAATGCTGGTCGCCAGCGGCGTGGGCGACGTGATCGGACACATGGCTGTGCAGGCTCAGATCAACCCGATCATGCTGGCCTGGCTGGTGGCTGCCGTCATCCGTATTGCAACCGGTTCGGCTACCGTGGCAACCATCACCGGTGCAGGTATCGTGGCACCCGTAGTCGGCCTGATTCCCGGCGTCAACCGCGAGCTGCTGGTGCTGGCAACCGGTGCCGGTTCGTTGATCCTCTCGCACGTCAATGATGCCGGTTTCTGGCTGGTGAAGCAGTACTTCAACATGACGGTTGCCGAAACCTTCAAGACCTGGACGGTGATGGAAACCATCCTGTCGGTGGTCGGCCTGATCTTCATCATGTTGCTGTCGATGGCGCTCTAAGCCCATTACAGGCAGGGCCTTTGCGGGCTATGAAACCCGCGAAGGCCAACGCCTTGCTGTACATCGCATCTCTGCGCCGCAGCGCGCATTCCGAATCTGGCACCCAGTGTCTCTGACAGGGTTAACGCGCCGGAGCGTAGAAGCAACAGTAACCCGGCAGCCCTTTCCTACATCCCCGCTCAACACTTTCAACTGAATTTTCAGAAAGTCCGAGCAATCTCGCAAAGTCATGCCTACGCTTACACTCATGCCGAGATGGGCTTATCCCGCCTCGTCGAGTGAGACGATGACGACCTCAAAGCGTGCAGCGGTTCACGATACTTTTTACATGACGCCAGTAAATACGGGCATTTTCACGTCGAAACGGGCAGAATTGGCGCGCTCGTCGTATCGCAGATGCAAATCTCGATGACAAGAAAATGAACCGAGGGAATTTAATTCACCCATGTGACGTCATAAGACGGATGCATTTGGATGCACTCGGCAACAATCACCACGCAAAGGCAAACGCCAGCCTCTTGAGAGAGGCGTTTTCAAGAGGCCATCAAGGAAAAGATTATGTTGATACTCACTCGCAAAGTAGGCGAAAGCATAAACATCGGTGACGAGATCACTGTCACGATTCTTGGCGTTCAAGGGCTTCAGGTCCGCCTGGGCATCAATGCACCAAAAAATGTTTCAGTGCATCGTGAAGAAATCTACAAACGTATCCAGGCAGAACTGGCTCCAAACCAGGACCCACAATAATTCCTGCAGCACCCCCTTATTCAATGTTGATTTGCCATTTACTGGCAAACAGCCGTACGGCGTCCCTGGGACGCCGTTTTTTATGGTGCTGTTTACCCATCCCTGTAATCGCTGCCTAAACCGCCTGTATGTGAAGCGCTGCCTGCATGAACAAGTCCAGCCCGGGTACCACGGCAACAGCAGTGGGACAGGACAGCCTGCTGGTGACGGCCTCAACCACTGCTCGGCTTGCGTCATGGTGAAACTGCCAGACACCGTAAATACGTCCATTGAAGGCGGGCTCACTGCCCAGATGCGGATCGACGCCAAGCCCGGCCCCCAGACCAAAAAGATACAGGCCCTTCAGTCGACGCCCCTGCTGGTCCAACGGACAGCCGCAAGCGTCGGATTCAAGACCGCCCTTTGTCTCGCGCAGATGGATGAAGTTGCCTTGGGCATCTCTTAGCGTCGGCAGCACGGGTTGATAGCCAGAGCACTGCACAACCACCGCCGATCCGGCAAGCGCTAGCCGGGCCAGCTCGTGGTCATCAGGTCGCCCACCCAACGTCTGCAGCATCTGCACGCGCACCCCCGTCTTGCCGACACGGCCGCTACACAGCGCCTCGCGTCCAATATCCAGCGCCCGATAGCGCAAGCCGCCGGAGCGGTTGACCCGACCTGATACCGGACACACATCGTGTTGAGTATCGAAAAGGTAACCAGCCGCCATTGCCTGTTCGACACTTTCGTAAAACAGCCTGATGCGGCTTCGATGAATAAGCGTCAGTTCCTGCAAACCCGCGAACTCCAGTGCATCTGCCAGATTTTCCAGCATTGAAAATGCACTGTGTGACCCACCCACAATCGTGATTCTCCCCTTACCGACCAGCGCGGGACCGAACACTTCGCGTAATTGCACCGCATTCATACGCAGCAACCTGTCGGCGCTTTGAATATTCACATTGCCCGGCAACGCCAGCCCCTGCCCTGAGAGAGCGTCAATCAGGTGTTGAGGGTCCTGACGTCCACCCAGATTGAGTACCAGCACCCGGCAGCGCACACGTCTTTTGCCGTGCGGACCGTCAACGTGCAGGCAGAATGTGTCGCCGTCACTCACCACCTCTTCAATGGTCGTACCGGACCAGACTTTTACTCCGTAGCGCTGCATGATGTGGTCGAGTACCAGCCTGGCGGCCTCGGCCATGAGCAGACCGGCATCAGATAACTGCGGCGCGCTTTGCGCCTGCGCGTTGATACGCCAATACGCTGCCGAGTTTTCCAGCGGCTCGAATACCTCACGCAACGCCGGATCGCGCAGGCAATCGATGAATACATCGCCCACAGAATTGGCGGTAATCCGATACTCTCCCAGCACGCCTGCTCCGGGCCGGTCGCCTGCATCAATGACGATCAATCCTTTCGCGGCAATTCCAGGCATTGCGCCGGTCTTCAGGGCATTGAACAAAAACCCCATGCCGGCGAGCCCGGCCCCTCCGACGACGCAGCCGCAGGTTGTTTCCATACCGTTATCAAACATGATGATGCTCCATCGTCATTTCATACGTTGGTGCAGCACAGAAGTTCTGGATGATCGAGTGCCTGGCTGATCAGGCGAACCAGCGTCCCTGCACGATTCGAGGCGAAACACATACAACCGAACACCGACAAAGGCTCATTCACCGAAGTGATGAGTCGTCATGAAACAGTGTTTTTTACAGAAAGTTACAACACGTAAAACAGGCGGGATCTTGCAGTAACGGAGTGGGCAATAAAACTGCCCAATGCTACCGCCCGTTTTTAAAGGCGGCGTTTTTATCAAGTGGAAAAGCGTGACAATGCGTTACGCATTCAGGAGGCAATCGAATATTTGCAAAGAAACGCAAAAGTGTCAAATAGGCAAAGCGTTGCGCAAACAGTTCAGGGTTGCGCTGTAAGCTGATGATTTCACGGCGCTTGTGCTTTTTAAACCCTTGGCGGGCGTACAGTCCAAGATTGTTAAAAAGTTTCATGAATTTCTCTTATTTTTTTATCGCCCGGCCCTGAAACAGCATGACTCCGGCGCTGTTAAATTGACGAGCGACGGAACGGCGAGTTTTGCCCGGAAAAACTAAAACCCACAACCGCACAAACGACAAGGCCCCGATCAACACTGATCGAGGCCTTGCTGCGTGATGCCAAGGCATCAGGGGGATGAAGCAGTATCAGGCAGCGCTGTAATGCGCTTGTGACGCCCTGGCTTTTGCCGGCTCTTCACGCAACCCGGCTACCAGCGCAGAGATATCCCGCACGGTCTTGATGCGGCTGAGCGGGAGGCTCGTCTGGCGATGGGTGCGCCCGGACACTGGATCGCTTATTTGCACCGTCATCTGATCGTTGGCAATGGTGCAGGTGCAACGCAACGGCAGGAATGCACGTTCAACGATACTCCTGAGTTCTAACTCAGACAGTCCACTCGTAATCATCTCTTTATCTCCTTATGGGTGTAAGCATGTCCCGACCATGACAAATTTTGACAATTTTTATTGTTGATGACCCTTTTAAAAACGGCCCAGACCAGCCCGCCAATTATCTGTCGTCACTCGCGTTATGCTTAGACGAGTTATACACCTCACGCGCCCCTTATAGCAACTTCCACAACCGAATAACCCAACCCCTTTTAACGCCGTTCCTTATTGAAGAATCAGCAGAAAAAACGATTCACCGTAATGATTTCCAGCGTACTACCGCCTGACATGAATCACCGCGCACAAACGTGACACCAGAAAACAGCATTAATACTGACGAACGGTCGACGGCCGGGGCGGAGTTATCTGAAAAATTAACCAGACACTGTTATCGAGTCACTTGAAAAACGGCTTAAAGATAAAAGGCACGCCCGGGCCGATGCAACAATGGCCGGGCGCGCGCCCGCATGAAAAACTTACTGTTCCGAGCCAGACAGGCGCAGATGGATCAGCGCCACTCGTGCGCCTTGTTTATCGCGTTTCTCTTCGATGGCGTAAGGGCGAAACCCCATCCGCGGGTAAAACAGCAATCCGGGGACGTTGTGGTTGTAGCAGGATGCAATCAGCTCAGTCGCTTCGTGCTTGTCAAAGGCGATCCCCATCATGCTGGTGATCATGTAGCGCCCTACCCCTTTGGAGCGGGCCTTCGGAGCGATGATCACGTTACCCAGCGAACAGCGGCCGCGAAATTCGCATTGAGAGAAATTGGCAAACCCGACAACTTCGCCATCCATCTCGATGACGGTCGAGTCGTGACGGGTCTCCAGCGCTGCGCTGAGTTGCTCGGCGGTCAGCGGGTAAGTGGCTCTGGGGAACATGTAGAACAGTTCGTCGGCATTCTGCGGCAGTTCGCAAATCGTGGGGATGTCTTTTTCTTCCAGGGGACGGTGATGGAACATGGGCGGTAACCTCTTGAAGAAATTGAAGAAAGCGCGAGTAAACGTCAAGCTGATCAGCGACTCGGGCGACGACAGGTGACAAAAATACAGCGCCCGCTCCATCACAGCATAATCCCCGGCTATCGAAAAAGGCACCTCAATAACGAATTGTGCTAATGAGCGTCTTTGTTGACACTGCATTCGGACCTTCTGGCGCAACGTATTGAAGCGTAGGGTTTTGCGTGTACATCGCGATTGCTCAGTTTGAAAACGTACCCGCCCCCCCTCTGTGCAATATCCTGTAACCCATGTTTGGCGACTCGTCTTGCAACCCTGACGCAGAACCGGCATTTATTTCACTTTGTTGACTGGAACATGCGTCTTATGCCGATTTCGCCCCTGGCTCGCTTCAAGGCTCGTCCGATCAAATGGGTCTGCATGTTAGCCATCATTATCGGCCTCCCGGTCGGCTGTGCAGTGCTTGAGCACAAGGAGCGCGAGCTGGTGTTTCGCATCGAGCCCGGCACCGCAAGCTGGTACAGCGGTCTGCCCGCCGATGTGCAGGAGATCGAACTCAGCGCACCGTCATTTGGACCATCGCAGAATATCCACGCCTGGTGGTGGCCCGCATCGGACAAGAACGCACCGGCCGTGCTGTACCTGCATGGCTCAAGATGGAACCTGACCGGCCAGCTGTTCCGTATCCAGCAACTCAAGGCGCAGGGCTACTCGATACTGGCAATCGATTATCGGGGCTTCGGGCAGAGCATGGGCCAGTTGCCGTCCGAGAAGTCGGTGTACGAAGATGCACGCATTGCCTGGGCACGCCTGAAACAACTGCAGCCCGATCCGCAGCGCAGGCTGATCTATGGGCACTCGCTGGGCGGCGCAGTTGCGGTGGATCTGGCCGCCGAACTGGGCAATGACGCAGAAAAGGACAACACACCGATTCAGGCCCGCGGGCTGATAATAGAATCTACCTTCACCAACCTGGCCGATGTGGCCACCGCACTGGCCAATACCTCGCTGCCTGTGCGCTGGCTGCTGTCGCAGAAGTTCGACTCTCTGGACAAGATTGCAGACATCCACATGCCGGTGCTGATCGTGCACGGCACCGAGGATCGCTACGTACCGGCACGCTTCAGCGAGCAGCTGTTCGAAGCGGCGCAGGAACCCAAGAAACTGATACTGGTGCCTGGCGGTACGCACAACAACAGCATGCAGATCGGCCAGCCCGCCTATAGTAGGGCCATCCGTACGTTGCTCGATACACCCACATCACTGCCCAGGGTGACGACACAGGACCAGCCGGCAAAGAACGCTGGTTAGACATGGCCGGACACGACGCAGTAGTCTCTGGGCTCATCACTCAGGGACCGCGCAATGAACTGCATTGTCGAGTATTCAGATCCGCATCACCGCCTTGCCGTCATCGAGCTGTGGAAGACAGTCTTCAATGACCCCATGCCGCATAACCGCCCGGAGTTGTCGATCGACAAGAAACTGGCTGTCGGGGACCGGTTGTTTTTCGTCGCAGTCATGGACGGCCGCGTGACCGGGACCATTCTTGCCGGTTACGACGGCCATCGCGGCTGGCTGTATTCGGTCGCGGTTGCCCCGCACCAGCGCGGCAAAGGACTGGGAACAGCACTGGTCAGGCACGCAGAACAGGCTCTTGCGGACCTTGGCTGCGTCAAGATCAACCTGCAGATTCATACGTTCAACGAAAGTGTGCAGGCCTTTTATCAAACACTGGGGTACACGTCCGAGCCCATCATCAGCATGGGCAAGCGGATTGACGCCAACGTCGATACTCATTAATGACCTGAGAGGCCCCTTGTTTGCAGAGCAACGGTCTCAATCATTTATTTACATGAGAATCAGTATCAAATTACAATTATTGCTATTAACGTCCTTGCTGAGCATTTCCCTTGAGCACCTCCTCCCAATGTCCTCGCCGTTCCGGCTCTTTTTTGCTGTCCGCACTTTCACTGGCGATGTGCGCCAGCGGCGCAGTGCATGCTGCTGAAACCGCAACCTTGCCTGCCACCCAGGTATCCGCCGCCGCTACCGAAGGCCGGGAAGGCTACAGCGCAGAAAGCACCAGCACCGCGAGCAAGAGTGATGTGCCGCTCAAGGAGGAGGCACAGTCGGTCAATGTGGTAACACCGCAGACCATCGCCGACTACAACGTGCGCTCGCTGGACGATGCGATGAAGTTTGTCAGCGGCGTCAGCCAGGGCAACACGCTGGGCAACACCAAGGACTCGGTGATCAAGCGTGGCTTCGGTACCAACGACGACGGCTCGGTCCTGCGCGATGGCGTACGCTCGGTGGTATCGAAAAACTTCGGTGCCACCACCGAGCGCGTTGAAGTACTCAAAGGTCCGGCATCGCTGCTGTACGGCGCGATGGAGCCGGGTGGCGTGATCAACGTGATCAGCAAACAACCGCAATATGTGCAAAGCACCACGCTCAGTGGCTCGGCCTACAGCGAAGGCGGTGGCAGTTTCGGCATCGACACCACCGGACCGCTGGGCGATTCCGGGCTGGCCTACCGACTGGTGGCAGAGCGTCAGAGCGAGGACTATTGGCGTAACTATGGCGTCGACCAGCACACCCTGATCGCGCCCTCTTTGTCCTGGACCGGAGAGCGCGCCAGCCTGACGCTCGCCTACGAATACAACGATTACATCAGCCCGTTCGACCGCGGCACGGTGTTCACGGGTGGTCATCCGGCCGATATCAGCTATGACAAGCGGCTCGACGAAAAATGGTCAAATACCGTGGGCATCAGCGAAACCGCAACCGCGCGCTTCGAGTATCAGCTTAGTGATGACTGGAAAACCCGTCTGACCTACGGCTGGAACAACGACCGCTACAGCCTCTCGATAGCCCAGCCAAGCACATTGTCCAGCAGCGGTGTGCTGCGTCGTCAGGCCAATGGCGGCCACTATGATTATGAAACGCGTTATGCCAGCTGGGACTTCATCGGCAAGCAAGAGATTCTTGGCCAGCAACATGATCTGTTGATCGGTGCCGAGCAGGAAGACTCCGACAAGTATCGCGGCAAGACCTACCGCAACACGGCTCAAAACGGCTTCAATATCTTTTCGCCGGTGTATGGCAGCCTGGCCGAGCCCAGTGTGGTCAGCGCGGCGAACAGCAACCTGAGCAATCAACTGACCTCATCTTCCCTGTACCTCAAGGATAACTGGCACCTGAATGACCGCTGGATTCTGGTCTTGGGTGGTCGCTATCAGCATTATGACCAGTACATCAAACAAGGCCTTGGTGCTAGCCGCAACACTAACCTGGACAAAAATGACGATATATTCCTGCCGATGGCGGGCGTGGTATTCAAGGTCAATGAAGACCTGTCGCTGTACGGCAACTACAGCCGCTCCTTCGTTCCCAATGAGGCCGTCAACGATGACGGCACCACCTTCGACCCGGAAGAAGGCCGTAGTTACGAAGTCGGGGCCAAATATGCACTGGCACCGGAACTCAACTTCAACCTCGCCGTGTTTGACATCGAGAAGAAAAATGTCGTGACCACCGTTACTACCGGCGTCAGCGAGGCGGCTGGCAAAGTGGGCTCACAGGGCGTGGAGCTGGACGTGACAGGCCGCATCGCCGAGCGCTGGGACATGATCGGAACTTATGCCTACACACATACCGAAGTGCTCGATGACCCCAAAAACGAGGGCAATCGTCTGAGTCAGGCACCCAAGCACACTGCCAGCCTGTACCTCACCCACCATCTGCAAGTCCCGTCCGGTCTGGGCGAATGGCATGCCGGTGGTGGCGCGCGCTATGTCGGTGATCGGGCGGGTGACAACGCAAACACGTTCTACATGAGCAGCTACACCGTGGCTGATGCGTTCCTGCGCTGGGATGTGCCGATGGCCGGTTATAAAACCCGCCTGCAATTGAACGTGGATAACCTGTTCGACAAGCAGTACTACCCCTCCAGCACCGACAGCCAGTTGCAGGTCAACGTTGGCGAGCCGCGCACCGCGCGCCTAAGCGCCAGCGTCACCTTTTAAGTAGTTGCAACGGGGCAGGCCTGAAAAGGCCTCCCCACGCCCAACCAAAAGGACGAATCAGGACTTCATCCGGTAAAAACTGATCAGCGTTTCATTGTCTTGAATGTATTCGGTCTTGCCAATGAAGGCGCTCTTTTCCAGCCATTCATTAGGCCCAAGGGAAACCTTGAAGCGCGGCGTGCACGTGCATTGGTAATGGCCGTCACTGATCGGCCAGACCCCGTTCTGCAATTCCTGCTGACCCACTTCGTCCATGAGCAGGACACCCCGGCTTTCAACGCTGATCAATTCACCCAATTGCGTGACCAGGGTGAAACAAGTGTCCACAAAGGCAAGCTCGGATGACAATTCAACCTGCATACAGCTACCGCCAGCCAGCACCGAGCCACTGAAATATTCGGCATGGAACTCACCGCCCAGAATCCTGCTGTTGCTACGCAGTCCATCGCTGCATATGCCCATAAGCACAGGAACGTCGGTCTTCAGAATGACGGTCAGCACTTTCTCAAGCTGAGGCGCCACTGCTGCATTACCACGAAAAGAGCGTTTGACGGGTTTCTTGAAATCGATGACGTTCATGGACCTGTTCACTCCATCGTTGAATCAATTCGGGCAATGGATGGCTGGGTCCAGCCATCGGATTTGCAAAATATAGAGCGCCTCGATCCGTCGGCATTTATCTGCGCTGTCTTTTCCAGTAAGCTCCTTGGAACCGGCTGAAATCGTACCGAACGGTTCAGTTCCAGTCTAGAGAATTTTGCATTTACTGTACTACCCGGTTCACTAAGGGATTGAGGATATAAATGAAGGTGCGTACTGAAGCACGCCGCGAAGCCATCATCGATGCCGCAGCAAGCGTCTTCCTTGAAATGGGCTACGAACGTGCGTCGATGAATGAAGTCACCAAACGGATGGGCGGCTCCAAAGCAACGATCTACAGTTACTTCCCCTCCAAGGAGGAACTGTTCATCGCCGTGGTCAACAGGGTTGCAACCGCTCATCTTGCCGAGGCCGTTTCAGAACTGGCGATCTCTGTCGACAAGGACCCCGATACAGAATTAGACCTGCGAACGTTGTTCACGCGCTTCGGCGAGCGAATGCTCATGGTACTCATCAATGATGACAGCGCGTTGGCGGTGTACCGCATGGTAGTAGCCGAATCCGGGCACTCCGACATCGGTACTATGTTCTATGACTCAGGCCCCAGGGAGTTCCTGCAGACAGTGACGACGCTGATGAATGCGGCCATGCAACGTGGCCAGCTACGTACCACTGACCCACATATCGCAGCGCTGCAACTCACCTCGCTGCTGACCGCGGAAACCGACATTCGCCTTTATCAGCAAGCACCCGCACGCTTGAGCGTCGAGCAGATTCAGAGCATGGTCAAACGAGCAGTCGATACCTTCATGCTGGGCATGGAAAAGCGCTGATTCACCGGGCTGCGGCAGGCAGCCTTTTTAAATGCTGTTTAAAATGTAAAACCGCCGGTGCACGACATGTTTGCTTACGATTTATCCGGATAACCTGATCCAGACCTTGATTCCAGATTCGTGCCGCACGTAAAGAAATCCCGAAGGCAGGCGATAGCCTATTGCCCACTTCGGAGAAGTAATAATGATCCTGCGAAAACTCAATCTTGCACCGCGTTCGGCTTTATGTTTCGGTATTTTCTGCCTGATGATCGTTGCACTGGGCCTGCTGGCCCTGCGTCAGGCAGCACTTCTCAACACTGCAGAAAAATTCATCGAAACCAACGTGCTGCCCAGCGTAAAACTGCTCGGTTCCCTGGACAGGGAGTTTGTGAGCATCAGGGGCAACAATGCCCGACTTCGTAACCCCCTTGAGCCGCAGGATCGCAGGACCAAGGCACTTAGCGACATTCAACAATCCCGCTCATTGATCGCCAGTCTTTCGGACTCCCTCAGCAAACTGATCGTTACCCCTCAAGGGCGTCAGACGTTCGACGAGCTGGTCAAAGCCAATGTCGACTATCAAAAAGCCCAGGATCGCTACCTGGCCGCTGTTGCAGCGGGCGATCTGGAAGGGGCAGTTGCCATTTCCAATGGCGACATGAAAAGTGCGGCGGATCAGGTCGAAAACACGCAGAAAAAACTCATCGGCATCAACGACAGCAAAGCGCAAAAAGCGGGTGATCAAGCCGAATCTGCTTATCAGCAAACCTTGTGGATGGTGAGTATTTTCATCGCGGTCGGCGTGATTGCTACCCTTCTGCTGGCCTGGATGTATACCCGCAGCCTGACCCAGCCAATCGGTGAGTCGCTGAACATTGCGCAACGCATCGCGGCCAATGACCTGAGCAAAGACATTCCGCAAGACGGCAGTGATGAAGCGGCCAGACTGATCGCCGCACTGGCGTTGATGCAATCCAACCTGCGCAGTGCCCTGACCCTGATCGGCGACTCTTCCACCCAACTGGCCGCCACTTCCGAAGAAATGCACGCTGTCACCGAAGATGCGTCGCGCACCATTCAGCGCCAGAGCAACGAGATCGAGATGGCAGCTACGGCCGTCAACCAGATGAGCGCGGCGGTAGAGGAAGTCGCCAGCAACGCCGCATCGGCATCGGAGGTGACGTCTCAATCGAGCACCGCAGCCATGGCCGGACGTGCGCAGGTCGATGAGACGGTCACGGCGATCAACCTGATGGTCTCCAAAGTGCAGATCACCTCAACCGAGGTGCAGGGCCTGGCGGTCATGGCAACGGACATCAGCAAGGTGCTGGATGTGATTCGCGCCATCGCCGAACAAACCAACCTGCTGGCACTCAACGCTGCGATCGAGGCAGCCCGTGCAGGCGAAGCCGGGCGAGGTTTTGCCGTGGTCGCGGACGAGGTACGGGCATTGGCGCACCGTACCCAGCAATCGACCCGCGAAATCGAACAGATGGTCGGCTCGATCCAGACCGGCACCGGTAACGCTGTTACATCCATGGAGCAGACCAGCGTTCAGGCACACAAGACTCTGGAGATGGCCAATGGTGCCGGCAAGGCGCTGCTCGAAATTACCGAATCCATCAGCCAGATCAACGAACGCAATCTGATGATCGCTACCGCTGCCGAAGAGCAGGCCCAGGTCGCTCGTGAGGTCGACAGGAGCCTGGTCAGCATTCGTGACCTGTCCAGTCAGACCTCCGAGGGTTCCAATCAGACCGCCATCGCCACTGCCGAGTTGTCGACGCTGGCGTCAGGCCTGAACCGTCTCACCAAACAGTTCCGCGTTTAAGCGCTATCGCCGGGAAGCGCGCTTCCCGGCATCTCCCCTTGTCGAATGGCCTGCCCTGATCTAAGTTGTACGACGACAGATGAATTAGTCATCTGCGCGGGCTTCGCTCACATTCAATAATGACAAGAAAAGGGATGAACATGAAAAAGCTGACACTGCTAATGGCGTTTCTGTGCCTGTTTACCGGTTACGCCGCAGCGGCAACTTCAGACGAGACTGATGTTGCCGAGGCGGTAGACAAGCTCACGCAAGCCATGTGGCACAAGGACATAAAGCAACTCAATGCGCTGACCGCCGACAACCTCACGTATGGACACTCCAGCGGCAACATTCAGGACAAGAAAGCGTTCATCGCAGACATCGAAACCGGCAAGAGCGCCTTTAACGACCTGAAGATGCTCAATCAGAAAATCATCCTTTCCGGCGACACCGCTCTGGTGCGCAATCATTTCTCGGCACAGGCAGTGAACAGCGGCAAGGTTGTGCCGACCGAAATCGAGAACTTCCAGATCTGGCAAAAGCAGAATGGCCAATGGCTGCTCATCGGCCGTCAGGCATTCCGCTTTTAACGCATCGGTTCAAGGCCGCGGCAGGCGCTACTGCTGCGTGCCGAACATAGCCGTCCAGTAAATCCCTGCGTCACTTTTCGGGTCCATCGCGTAGGCTGCTCCCAGCTCGCGGAAATCAGGGCTCATCAGGTTGGCGCAGTGGCCCGGGCTCAACAGCCAGCCGTCCACTACCTTGCGCGCACTGTCCTGGCCTGCGGCAATGTTCTCACCGACCTGCTGGCCTATATAGCCAGCAAGCTCGGCCCGATCGCCAGGCGTGCGGCCGTCGCGATCCTTGTGGTCAAAGAAGTTCTGATTGGCCATTGCCTGCGAATGACGTTGTGCGGCAGTGCCCAGAACAAGGTTCCAGACCAGTGGCGTGGTAGCAGCGAAGGATTGCGTACCGCACTGGCGCGCCTGGGTACGGGCGTTATTGACCATTTCCAGAATCTTTTGCCCTTCTGCCTGCCAATCGCCAAGACGCGAAGCCACCAGCGAGCGTGCCAGGACAATGCGCCAGTCTCGCCCTTGCCGGCTAACCCCGATGTCGACGAATTGCGGGTCCAGCACTACCCGGCAAAAACTCTCCAGCACCGCTTTAAGTGCCGAGTCAGCGTCATTGGGGCCGGACAGACTGATCGCTTGCACGGTAACCATTGGATAGGAGGCACGCGTCAGCGCCTGTTGCAGATCCAGATTGCCACTGGCGGGCAGCACCAGACGTGCATCGCTGGTCAGTGGCGGCAGTTCCATGGATACCTGCTCGCCACAGCGTTGTGCCTGACCGCGATAGGCGTTGATGGATTCGACCAGTTGCGTTTCATCGCTGGCCAGCGCAGCACTGGAAAAGATTCCAGAGCACAGCAGCGCCATAAATGATAACCATACTCTCGGGAGCGACAGGCGCAGGGTGTTGAAAATGACAGGCATGAAAAGTCTCTCTCGGGCTGAGTCCGCCTATGATGCGCGAAATGCCCCGGTCGGGCGCAACGCCTTTTTCATGCCAGTGCGGAATTTAGCCACCGAAAAGGCAAAGACGTGCGCCAGACAGTACCGTGTTGAAACAACTCAAAGCTTGAAGTTGGCGACCAGCGAATTGAACGAGGTGGCCAGTCGCGACAGTTCCTGGCTCGAAGCGCTGGTCTGGTTGGCACCTGCGGCGCTCTGGGTCGAAAGGTCCTGAATGTTGATCAGGTTGCGGTCCACCTCGCGGGCGACCTGGGCCTGCTCTTCGGAAGCGGAAGCAATGACCAGGTTGCGCTCGTTGATGGTCGCCACACCCAGGGTGATTTTTTCCAGCGCGGCACCGGCACGCAGCGCCAGCTCCTGAGTATCGGTGGCCAGTGACAGGCTCTTGCCCATCGCCGCAACAGCGCCATCGGCCCCGGACTGCACGGTGCTGATCATGCCTTCGATTTCCACTGTCGAGGCCTGGGTACGGTGCGCCAGGGCACGAACCTCATCAGCCACCACCGCAAAACCACGACCCTGTTCGCCGGCACGCGCGGCTTCGATGGCGGCATTCAAGGCCAGCAGGTTGGTCTGTTCGGCAATACTGCGAATAACATCCAGCACCTTGCTGATTTCCCGCACGTGCCCGGCCAGTTCTGATACAGCGCCAGTGGACTCGGTAATCTCGTGCACCATGGTGGTGATGCCCTTGACCGTGTGATCCACCTGACCACGACCATCGACTGCATCATCGGTTGCAGCCTTCGACGCTTCGGACGTCGACACGGCATTACGCGCCACTTCTTCAACCGCAGCAGTCATCTGATTCACAGCAGTCGCAGCCTGCTGGATTTCGTCGTTCTGGCGAGTCAGTCCGCGGGTGCTTTCATCGGTAACCGCACTCAATTCTTCGGCAGCAGAGGCTAACTGGTCCGAAGCACTGGCAATTTGTTGAATGGTATTTTTCAGACCGGTCTGCATGTCGGACAGCGCGTCCAGCAGCTGCCCAGCCTCATCGCCACGGTCAGAAACAATCGGCTGGGTCAGGTCGCCACCGGCAATGCGCTGAGCACTTGCCACCGCTACCGCCAACGGCCGGGTAATCATGCGGGTGATCGACAGTCCCAGCATGATTGCTACCAGGAAGGCGATGACTACGCCGATTTCCAGCATCATCACCGAAGAGTTCCGCAGATCGGCAGCCGCCGTAGCACCCTCTTTGATCTGACGGTTGTTGGAGTCGATTATAGTGCGCATATAGCTACGCAACTTGGTAAAGCTTTCCGAGGACAGCGTGTTCAGTCGGGTGCGGGCAGCGTCGTTATCACCGGCCCTTATCAGGTCGACGATCTGCTGGGCTCCGGCAACGTAGCCGGGCATCATCAGCTCAAACTGGTCACCGGCGGCACGCTCGTCATCTTCCAGAGGCGTTGCACGGTAACTCGCAAACACTTTCTGCGCGCGAGCCAGATCTTCGCTCAACGCCTGGCGAACACGTTCCTTGTCGGCTTCAGGGACACCGCCATCCTGCGCATCCAGCAAACGGTACAGTCCACGGTTGTGAGCGGTGAGGCTGGTCAGCGTTTCATTGGTGTTGCCGACAGAAACAAGGTTGTTGGAAAAAGTAAGCTCAAGCGCGTTGCCCAAGCGGGTAACCCCGACCATGCCCAGGCCACCAACGGCCAGTGTGATCAGAGCACAGAAAATGAATGCCGAAAGAAGCTTGGTCGAAAACTTGGACTGACGCAGGAAATTCATGGGGCTTACCTGTTGCTGAATGAGGGGCGACATCCGTGCCTGAGAGTGACCAAATAGTCGTGATGTCATAATGACTTCACTCCATTTGGATCGTTCCAACGCACTCCCCACTTTTTGATAGATAGCGCTTGTGCAACTACTTCCGTCTATCAATACAGGTCTGCCTGCGCGACACGCTGGCTGTCAGTGCAGCCTTGACGCTTGCGCAACACCTTCCGGCACGCCAGGGTTTTCAAGACGCTGCTCGGCGAACGCCCTGGCATCCCGGGTCATACGGTCGAGATGACGGTCACGCTGCTTCTCTGCATCGACCATCGCTCTCTTGCCGTGCTGTTTGAGCAGGTACGCATGAATCTGACGCACTTCCACCGAGCTGTAGACCGGAGCGATGTCCATGACCGCAAGCAGGCCATCCGTTCCGTGATCCAGGGTATTCATGATGACCTGCGGGCCGCGCGCGCCCAGGACCTGGAAGCCCATCGCCTCGAAATACGCCACTTTGCCCACTACGCAATACAGTTCTGCGTGCGGGTAGCGACCGACCATCTTATTCAGCATCGAGCGTGCAATGCCCTGGCGACGATGGCTTTCGCGCACCGCCATATAGGCCACGGCACAAGCCTGTGGATCATCCTGCACAGGCAGGTACAGTAAAAACCCCAATACGGTTTCCGGGTCCTCATCGTCCAGCGCGACGATCAGTTCGACCGCCAGGTTTTGCGAGCCGTCCATGGCATTCAGGTAAAGATGCACCTCATACCCCACGCCATACTGATAAAGGTTGTACAGCGGATTGCTCGGCGCAATGGCTACCATGCTGATGTCGGTCACGTAGTCCACGACCATCTGCTGGATCTGGCTACGGATGAACTCCGGTGGCGGGGTTTGTAGCAACATGATGGTGGGCATGAGACGAGGGGCTCCATTGAACGAGGTGTGGCTGCACAAGGTGTGGCCACATGATAGCGCGTCAACGCTTTCAAAACCGATAATGTCACTTTGCCGCAGGATAACTTAGTTGTAACTTATAGGACGACCTCAGAAGACAATATCAAAAAGCCAGCAATCTTGAATGTCACATTATTTAGTTGCACGATCGTTCCACAATGGGACGCAAGCACTGTATTAATGACGAGCCTTCAAAATGATAATGATTACTATTAACCCTGGATGGCGTGATTAAACGTGCCTTTTATTAATACCAACATTTAATAAAAATTCCTTTATTTTCATTGATATACATAACTAAACCATGATTTTTTATACATTCACCTGTAGCCCGTCTTCCTCATAGCCAAGGAAATTATTCAACTAATTGTGAAAGTTTTTTACTCGGTTCCTCTCCCCTCTCAGTATTTATCTTAATCACCCCGATATATTTTTATAATCACCGCCCTGCCCTCACGCGCCTAAGATTAACCGGCCTACTAAAAATATGAGGGATTCAAAATGCCGTTATTAAACTGGTCCAGACACATGGTGTGTTTGACTGCAGTCGGTCTCGTTACGGTTCCGACCGCCTATGCAGCAGACACCCTGACTCGCGACAATGGTGCCGTCGTCGGCGACAATCAGAACTCTCAGACTGCAGGCGCCCAAGGGCCTGTCCTGCTGCAAGATGTGCAGCTGTTGCAAAAGCTGCAGCGCTTTGATCGCGAGCGTATCCCGGAGCGCGTGGTCCATGCCCGCGGCACGGGCGTCAAAGGCGAGTTCACCGCATCGGCCGATATCAGCGATCTGAGCAAGGCCACGGTGTTCAAATCGGGCGAAAAAACCCCGGTCTTCGTGCGCTTTTCCTCCGTTGTCCATGGCAACCACTCGCCTGAAACCCTGCGCGACCCACACGGCTTCGCCACCAAGTTCTACACGGCAGACGGTAACTGGGACCTGGTAGGCAACAACTTTCCGACCTTCTTCATCCGTGACGCCATCAAGTTCCCGGACATGGTCCACGCCTTCAAACCTGACCCGCGTACCAACCTGGACAACGATTCGCGTCGCTTTGACTTCTTCTCGCATGTTCCGGAAGCCACACGTACGCTGACCCTGCTGTACTCAAATGAGGGTACGCCTGCAGGCTATCGCTTCATGGACGGCAACGGCGTACACGCCTACAAACTGGTGAATGCCAAAGGCGAAGTGCACTACGTCAAGTTCCACTGGAAAAGCCTGCAAGGCATCAAGAACCTCGATCCGAAAGAAGTCGCTCAGGTCCAGTCCAAGGACTACAGCCATCTGACCAACGATCTGGTCGGTGCCATCAAAAAAGGCGACTTCCCGAAATGGGACTTGTACGTTCAGGTCCTGAAGCCTGAAGAGCTGTCGAAATTCGACTTCGACCCACTGGACGCCACCAAGATCTGGCCTGACGTCCCTGAGAAGAAAATCGGTCAGATGGTCTTGAACAAGAACGTCGACAACTTCTTCCAGGAAACCGAACAGGTCGCCATGGCCCCGGCTAACCTGGTTCCTGGTATCGAGCCTTCCGAGGACCGTCTGCTGCAAGGCCGTGTGTTCTCCTACGCCGACACCCAGATGTATCGCCTGGGCGCGAATGGTCTGAGCCTGCCGGTCAACCAGCCCAAGGTTGCGGTGAACAACGGTAATCAGGACGGTGCTCTGAATACCGGTCACACCACCAGCGGCGTCAACTATGAGCCGAGCCGTCTGGAGCCACGTCCAGCCGACGAAAAAGCGCGCTACAGCGAACTGCCGATCAGCGGCACCACCCAGCAGGCGAAGATTACGCGTGAGCAGAACTTCAAGCAGGCGGGTGATCTGTATCGCTCCTACAGCCCTAAAGAGAAGACCGACCTGGTACAGAGCTTTGGTGAATCGCTGGCTGACACCGACACCGAAAGCAAGAACATCATGCTGTCGTTCCTGTACAAGGCAGATCCGGACTATGGCACTCGGGTAACCGAAGTCGCCAAGGGCGATCTGAGCAAGGTCAAGTCGCTGGCTGCAAGCCTCAAAGACTGATGATCTGATGTCCCGCCCTGGCGTTTCCGACGCCGGGGCGGTTCCAGCCAGGAGAACGCCTGTGAAAAATCTGATCTATGCCTTGCTGCTGTTTGCTGCAGCCGCAAACGCAACACCACCTGCCCCGGCAGCCGCCCCCGAACTGACCGCTGAACAGACCGCCAGCCAGCTGCGCACGCTGTTTTTCGACGCGTCCCGTGAAGGCAACAACCCGATGCTGGACACCTTCATCGAAGCCCATTACGACCTCAACGTGCGTGACGAACAAGGTTATACCGGCCTTATTCTGGCGGCCTATCACGGCCATGAAGACTCTGTGGAACGCCTGATCAATGCCGGTGCAGACCCTTGCGCCAAGGACAATCGCGGCAACACCGCACTGATGGGAGCGATTTTCAAGGGTGAACTGAGCATCGCCAAGCGCCTGGTTCAGGCCGATTGCGGCCCAAACCTGACCAACAATGCCGGGCAGACGGCGGCCATGTACGCGGCGCTGTTCAAACGCACTGAAGTGCTCAAGGCGTTGACCGACCAAGGCGCCGACCTGACCATCCGTGACAGCATGGGCAACGACGTGCAGGGCTTGTCGAAAGGCGAATTCCAGACGCTGCCTGCCCGCTGACGGTTTTGGGCTTAATCCTTGCGCTCGATCATTTCGTAGATGCGGCTGGCGAACGCGTCCATGGTGAACGGCTTGGTGAGCACCCACATCCCCGGATCCAGATGGCCGTTACCAATGATGGCGTTCTCTGCGTAACCGGTGATGAACAGCACTTTAAGGTCTGGTCGAATGATGCGCGCGGCATCCGCCAGTTGCCGACCGTTCATGCCGCCAGGCAACCCGACGTCGGTCACCAGCAGGTCGATACGCATATCGGACTCCAGCATCTTCAGCGCAGACGCGCCCTCGCCCGCCTCGATCGGGATATACCCCTGATCCTCCAGCACTTCGGCCACCAGCATGCGGATGGTCGGCTCATCGTCGACAATCATCACCGTACGCTCGGTCTGCGCAGGCGCCGATTCGCAAGTCTCGACAGCCTCGACTTCTTCCGGGACCCCAAGGTAATGACGCGGCAGGTACAGGCACATGGTCGTGCCCTGCTCGGGCTCAGAGTAGATACGCACCTGCCCACCGGACTGGCGCACAAAACCGTACACCATCGACAATCCCAGACCCGTGCCCTGCCCGAGTGGCTTGGTGGTGAAAAACGGGTCGAACGCGCGGTTGATAACCTCAGGCGACATGCCGGTACCGGTGTCACTGACACACAGCGACAGGTATTGCCCCGGTGTCAGCTCCCGGCTCTGGGAGCCGCGCTCGTCAATCCACCGGTTGGCGGTTTCGATGGTGATTCGCCCGCCTCGCGGCATGGCATCCCTGGCATTGATACACAGGTTCAACAGCGCGTTTTCCAGTTGCGGCGCGTCAATGAACGTCGACCACAACCCGACCGAGGTCACGACTTCCAGCGTGATGTGAGGTCCGACCGTACGTCGAATCAGCTCTTCCATCCCGATCACCAGCCGGTTGATATCGACCGGCTTGGGGTCAAGCGTCTGTCGACGTGAAAACGCCAGCAGGCGGTGAGTCAGCGAAGCAGCACGCTTGGATGCATCCTGCGCAGCCCCTATATAGCGATCTATTTCAGTGAAACGGCCCTGGCTCATGCGCGTCTTGAGCAGTTCCAGCGAGCCGGTGATACCGGTCAGCAGGTTGTTGAAATCGTGGGCGATACCGCCAGTCAACTGACCAACCGCTTCCATCTTCTGCGACTGACGCAAGGCGTCCTCAGCCTGAGCCAGGCGTTCCTGCTCGCGCAACCGTTCGCTGACGTCGTAGGCAAACAGATACGCGCCAATGGCCTGGCCTTGTGCATCGCGCAGCGTGCTGTAGCGCATTTCGAAGTGGCTGGCCGGATCCTTCGAATCGCTGAAGCTGACGCTTTCGGCAAACTCCTCGCCTGCCAACGCCCGCGTCCAGCGCTGTTTAAGGCCCGCTTTGCTCTGCGGACAATCGTCCAGCAGGTCGAGCATATTGTCGCCTACCTGAGGACGGACGCCAAAAAGACGCTCGAACTCGCGTAGCGCTGAGCCATTGATGGCCATCCAGCGGTAATTGGCGTCGATGACATGGATGAATGCATTGGTGCCATTGACGACATCGGCGAGCACATTGCGCTCGGCGACGGCCTCGACAATACGAGCCTCCAGCGTTTCATTCATCTGCTGTAACGCCAGCTCTGCGCGCTTGCGTTCGGTGATGTCTTGAAACAACACCGCTACCTGCTTGCGGCTGGCCGGCTCGATGCGGAACGCGGTCAGTGCCAGGTAGCGTCCGGTCGCCACCAGCTCGCGCTCGAAGCGGACCGGCTCACCGGTGCGCAATACCTTGCCGTAGAACTCGACCCAGCCATCCGCCTCTTCGCGAACCATCTCGCGCAGCTTCTTGCCCACCACATTGGGAATGCCGGCGTGATACTCGTAAGCCGGGTTGGCTTCAATATGAATGTAATCGCTCAACGGGCCGTGCGGGCCGTCAAAGAACTCGATGATGCAAAAGCCTTCATCCATCGCGTTGAACAGAAAACGATAACGCTCCTGAGAGTGCGCCAGAGCGTTTTCGGCCTCCTGACCACTGACGCTCAGGCGCTCTTTAAGCGAGGCGTTTTCCTGCTCCAGAGCCGATAATCGGCTCTGGAGATGTTGTAGATCTGTCGGGGTCACGGCGGAGGCACCTGCGGTGTTGGTTACGCCGCGTTCCCTTCAGGCAGGGCGGCACGAGCACGCTACGAGAAAAAACGCTCGGTTGCAAAAATAATGGCATTTTGCATTCGAAAATCGATGATTTTCGAAAGTCAGGGCGGTATGTGCTTCTCGATACAGCCAGAGCGAGCACGGGCGGGCAGCCCTCCAACAGCACACGACGTCAGCTCATTCCGATCCTGCTGTTCGCAGACGCAACCATTCATCCACGACCTGGCCCATGTTTTTAGGCTCGCCATTAGTGATCCACGCCATGAATGGCCGGTTGAACCTGAACGACGGCCCGCATTGTCCGGTCATGAAGCGCCTCACGTTCTGCGTATTTCGGTAGCGGTCGTCCACCGGGGTATCACGTGTAACAGGATCGGAGTGCCAGTCGAATGTCATGCGTTACCCTACCGACAGTGTTGAAGGTCTGTGCTTTATAGCTGGAAATCAGCAAGCCCCGCGACTGCTGACTGCCGGTTATGAGAGCCGATCCGTTTACTCTCCGGCAAACGGCACCAGCGACTCCAGCAGCCATGCACCTGCTGGCCCCAGGCTGCGCTGGAATGACCAGATGACATCGACCGCCGAGCGACGCGGCCAGCCCGAGACTTTCAGCTCTTTGAGCAGCCCGCCCGAATAGCGCGACACCAGCCAGCGCGGCAACGCCGACCAGCCAAAACCGAAGGCAGCCATGTCCATCAACAGCAGGTAATTGGGCGCTGACCAATGACGATGGCCGCTGGTGGGCAGGTCGTCGGTGGGGATGCTGTGCTCGACCAGCGTGTTGAGGCGCAATGCGCGGTAACCCGCCAGTTGCTGATAATCGACCCGTTCCAGCGCGGCAAGCGGATGTTTATGCGAGACGAACAGACCGAAATCGGCACTTTCGTCGATGGTCGCGTGACCGATCTCCGGTGGGTAGCTGGCTTGCGCCGACAGCAGCCCCAATGATGCCCTGCCCGACTGCACCAGGCTGATGGCATCGCCGTGCTCGGCGAATACGCATTCCATCTCCAGCTCTGGAAAGCGCTGATCCAGCTCGGTCATCAGCCGCTCGAAATCGGCGAACTGGTTGGCGTCCGACAGCACCAGCGTCAGCCTTGGCTCGACGCCTGCCGCAAGCCGTGCAGCGGCCCGGCGCAGTCGGTCCGAGGCGCACAACAGGTCATCGACACGGCCGAGCATGACCCTCCCGGCTTCGGTCAGAACCGGCTGCCTGGAAGAGCGATCGAACAGCTCCAGCCCAAGATCGATCTCCAGGCGGGCGATTGCTTCACTGATCGTCGACTGACTCTTGCCCAGACGGCGTGCAGCCGCACTGAACGAACCCAGCGCGGCAATCTGGGCGAAGGCTTCCAGGGCTTCCGGCGAATAACTCATGACACTCTCTTATCGGCTTTACCGATGGTATTGATTTTCAGGTTAACGCAAACACCGATAATAATGCTGCCACCCACGAGCACAAAGGACAGTCTTATCATGAGCAGCAGCCCAAAACACGCCAGCCAGCACGCATCCGTAGCGTCCAAAACCCTGCGTGAAAGGGCGCTGCACGCCAGCCTGTTCGAGATCGGCGGCGTGATTCTGGTCGCGCCGCTGCTGGCCTGGCTCATGAACCATTCGCTGGCAATGATGGGGGCCATGACAGTGATGATCTCCACCATCGCCATGCTCTGGAACATGCTCTACAACGCCCTGTTCGACAGGCTGCGCAACAGGTACGGGTTTGCCATGAGCATGACCACTCGCGTGCTGCACGCAACAGGTTTCGAAGCCGGACTGATTCTGGCCGTCGTGCCACTGGCCGCATGGTGGCTGACGATCAGCCTGATGGAAGCATTCTGGCTGGATATCGGCCTGCTGCTGATGTTTCTGCCATACACCATGCTGTTCAACTGGGCCTATGACGCATTGCGTGAACGTGTAGTGCAGCGGCGTATGGCAAGGTGTGAGGTGCTTTGAGAGAAGACGTCTGCGCGGGCGCTCAGGCATCAGCCATATAGATGCACTGCATCAGTTCTTCTCACTGGATTATCAAATCAGCCCCATTGCACACTGTCGCCCACTGACCACGGCAAGGACACCCTTCAATGACAACTGAAATACTCAAACTGGCGGCATTCAGCGATGGCGATCGCGGTGGAAACCCGGCAGGCGTATGGATTGGCGATGCGTTGCCCGATGACGTCGTCATGCAGCAGCTTGCCGCCGAGGTCGGATTTTCCGAAACCGTGTTTGCCGCTCCTGTGGAAGGTTGCTGGCGTGTGCGTTATTTCTCGCCGCTGGCAGAGGTCCCGTTCTGCGGACACGCGACCATCGCTTTGGGCGCAGCGCTGGCGGCACGGCAAGGCGACGGCGTGTTCAACCTGACGCTCAATCAGGCGCAGATCACTGTCGAGGGTCATGCGCAAGGCTCCCTGACTTCAGCAGCACTGCAATCGCCACCGACCTTCAGCAAGCCGATCAGCGCGCAGTTGCTGGAAGAAGCCCTGGCGCTATTCGGCTATACGCACAACGATCTGGATGAACGCATTAAGCCAGCGCATATCAACGGCGGTGCCGGGCACCTTGTGCTGGCGCTGAACAGCCGGGCACAGCTCAAGGCTATGCACTATGACCAGCAGGCCGGTCGAGAGCTGATGATACGCGAAGGCTGGGCGACTATTTTGCTGGTATGGGCCGAAACCGAACAGCTGTTCCACACTCGCAACCCGTTTGCCTTCGGCGGCGTTTATGAAGACCCGGCTACCGGTGCGGCCACGGCGGCCCTGGGGGGTTATCTGCGCGATATAGGCTGGCCGCACGGTGGCCTGATAGACATTATTCAGGGCGAGGACATGGGCAGCCCGTCACGACTGCGCGCGGAAATCCCCGAGCAGCCCGGGAGTTCGATCCGGGTGTCGGGGATGGCGCGCACGTTGTAGTCAGAATCAGGTCCTGAGTTTGCTGCCGCCTATTGCCACGCCCAGCAACATCACGGCAACGATCATGAACGCCAGCTCAAGGCTGCTGACATGGGCGATGAAACCGATTGCCGCAGGACCAATCAGAATCCCGGCGTAACCGACCGTGGTGATCGCCGGGATCGCCACGCTTTCCGGCATGGTCTTCTGCCGACCGACCGCGCTGTAGCAGACCGGTACGATGTTCGAGCACCCTGCCCCCACCAATGCGTAACCCAGCAACGCCGCCTGCCAGACCGGAATCAGCGTGGCAACCGCCAGGCCACCCGCAGCGCACAAGCCGCCCAGAATGATGACCTGGTTGGAGCCGACCCGTCGCACAATGGCGTCGCCAGACAGCCGCCCCAGCGTCATGGTCACAGCAAAGACTGCGTAGCCAAGCCCGGCATAGGACGCTTCGACGCCGCGCAATGACGTCAGGAACACGGCGCTCCAGTCCAGCATTGCACCTTCGGCCAGGAAGACGGTGAAGCACAGCAGACCGATGAACAGCACCACGCCACGCGGGATCGCAAAGGCAGGTCCGTCGGACGGGCTGCCGTAAGGCAACAGGTTCGGAGCGGCCTTGGCCAGCGCCATCAAGGTCAGCATCACCACGACGAGCATCGACTGGAAAGGTGAAATACCCAAGCTGAGCAGACCGGCTACGCCGGCAGCGCCGACGATACCGCCAAGGCTGAACAGGCCATGGAACCCCGACATCATGGTCTTGCCGCTGGCACGCTCGACAATCACAGCCTGAACGTTGGCCGTGCAATCCACCCCCCCCATGCTCGCGCCAAACAGAAACAGCGTGGCGATGAGTAGCGGCAGACTGGATATCGTCGCCAATAGCGGTAGACACAGACAGATCAATACCGTCGAGCAGACCAGCAACCGCCGGCAGCCAAACCGCGCAGCCAGCGCACCGGCCAATGGCATCGAGAGAATCGAGCCTACGCCGAGGCACAGCAACAAAAGCCCGAGCGTGCCCTCATCAAGGCCCATCCGCTGTTTGACGTAAGGCACCAGTGGCGCCCAGGACGCCACACTGAAACCGGCAATGAAAAACGCTATACGCGTTGAGGATTGTTCCGCCCGAGCCTTGGCATCCTGGGCTGCGGTGCTGAAAGAGGTCATGCATGCTCCTTTTTGGAATCGGATTGCACCGAGTCGACAACCCGGCATTTCAAAAACTGATTAGTTAAACAAACATATGTCAGGCGCTCGCCTCCAGCAGGTTCCGAAACGCTTTTGAACATGAATAATTCCATTAACCAAAGAAGGCATAAAGCCAGCATTTGAAAAAAAGAATCTGGAAAAGTCGTTTAATATCAAAAGCATTGCTAAATGTTTCATAAAACTTAATACCAAAGCATAATCTGCATAACCTTTCCTTATGCACTTTCGGTCTATTCCTGTTGGTTGCTATGCACAAATGGCTGGGGTAGATTCATTTCCGCACTAGGTTAGTGCAACTAACTGTTGAGATGTTCCCTGCAGGATCACTCAGCGGCCATGGAAGAATCGGATGTTCAAGGAGGATTCAATAGATGAATACTTGCCCGAACGAAAGCTGTCACTCCCCGCTCGCTGCCCCGCATGAGCATTGCGCACGTGTACTGATCCTCCCTGGAATCAGTCAGAACAACAAAAGCTCCCGGCGTTCCGGTTTCTTGACCCCCCTCGATTTTAATGTCCATACCCTGACAGGCAGCCAGCGCAGTGGTTTGTCCAGAATACCCCGGACTCCCCACGGCCCTGACCTGATGACGCCTGTCACAGGCCTGTCTGCAACAAGCGATGGCAGCCTTCGCTACCAGACTGACCCCACACCTTAGGGCATCACTGCCCGGCTCTACCGACTCAAGACGAACATCGAACTCATTCGGTTTGCCCTGCGGGTAATCCGTCACGGGATTCGTGTACGCGCTCACCCTTGTTTTCCAATGAACTACATCTGACTTTTCAAGACGGAGATGATTATGACTGGACTCAAAGTTGGCATCGTTGGTCTCGGCGCACAGATGCAGGAAAATCTGCTGCCCACGCTTTTGCAAATGCCGGACATTCGTATTGTGGCGGTCTGCGACAGTGATCGCAGTCGAGCCGAGCAGATCAATCGTTTCGTATCGAACGTGATGATCACGGACAATTTCGACGACATGCTCGCAGAAGCCGGGCTCGATGCCGTTGTCATGGCCTGCCCGCCGCAGGCTCATCGCGATCTTGCGTTCAAGGCGATGGCCAAAGGCGTGCATGTTTTTGTCGAGAAGCCACCCTGCTTCACCCTTGCCGAGCTGGAAGAGCTGATCGATGCAAGTCGCCGCGCGAAAGTGATCACCGGCGTCGGTATGAACTTCAAATTTGCCAAGCCCATGCGCCAGTTGCGCCAGATGACCAGTGCCGAGCAATTCGGCCAGATCGTGCATATCCAGCTCAACCACTACGCCAGCAAGCCCACATCGCCACTCTGGGGCCTCGATTCGACATTGAGGTCTTTCCTGCTCGCCCAGGCCATTCATACGATCGACCTGGGCGTCACGTTCGGCGGCGGCGAGCTGCGTGATATCGAATCCCGAGTGCAGCGTCATGGCGATTCACTGCTGGTCAGCCTGGAGCTGCAATTCACCACGGGCGCCAGTGTCAGCCTGCTCAGCGGCACCATGTTCCCCTACTTCGAATTCGACATGAAGATCGTCAGTTCGAACTCGATGATGGTCGAGCTCAATAACCTGTGGAACATCACCATGCACGAGCCGGAACACGGCACCAGCGCTACCGGTCCGGGCAAACGCTGGAGAGGCGCATGGCAGCCGGGGCCTCTTGATTCCGGGTATGAGCGCAGCGGCTACTTCGGCGAGCTGGAACAGTTTTTCCATTCCGTTCGTACCAACACCGCCTATGAAGCGAGCTTCGAAAGCCTGCGACCGACCTACCAGGTCATCGAGAGCATTTGTAATGCAGACGCCATGGCTCGACCAGACCTTGCTCTGAGTGCCTGACCCTCTACGCCAATCCAATGCCTGTTTTCGGAGCTTGCAAAAATGTCCAGTCTTTCCAATAGCGCAACTGCTCGACCTGCTGTCTCGGATAAATATCGCCCGGTTTACGCCGATGACCTGCTGACCATGCAACTGACACTGGAACGCCCACTGTCGGGCACCAGCGATGTGGTCGGTGAGTACGAGAGCAAACTCGCCGCCTGGTTCGAAGCACAACACGCCATTGCCGTATCGTCAGGCGGCGCAGCGTTAAGCGTGGCTATTTATGCATCCGGTGTCGGTCCGGGCGACGACGTTCTGCTGACCCCAAGCTGCCCGCTGTGCACGATTTACCCGATCATCGCGGCCGGGGCCAACCCCATCTTTGTCGACACCCGGGCCCACGGTTTTGGCGCCGATCCTGTGTCGATAAAAGCGCGGATAACGCCACGCACAAAGGCCATCATCGATATTCCGATGTGGGGCTATCCGACCGAAGTCGACGAGTTGCGCACCTTGACCCACGAGCTGGGTATCAAACTCATTCTGGACCTGGCTCATTCGCACGGCACTACCCTGGAAGGCCGCCCACTGTCGCAGTTCGGCGACCTCTCCTGCTTCAGTACCCATGAACGCAAGCCACTGGCAACCGGTGAAGGCGGCTTCATTCTCACCGACGACGATGCACTGGCGCAGCGCTGCCGCGACTACAGTCGTTTCGGCAACCTCAACGGCAAGGATTTCGGCCTCAACTACAAACTCGCGGCATTACCGGCGGCACTGGGTGGCAGCCGCCTGGCATCACTCACGGGCCAGATCCAGCAACGCCGAGAGAACGCAGCCTACTTTCTTGCCAGGCTCGACCACAGCAAGGTCCGGGAGAAAAAGATCATCGAGGGCGGTGTGCCCAACTATTACTTCCTGAACCTTGAGCTGCACTTCGCCGACAACCGTGCATTCATCGACTACCTCGACGAGGCCGGTATCCCGTCCGACATCAAGCGCTACGGGTGCAAGGCGCTCTATGAATTTCCGGCACTCGCGCAGTACCGCAACGAATGCCCGAATGCGGAAGCGCTGCTGGCTGGCATGACGACGATTCCGGTGCATCCGGACATTACCCGGGCGGAACTCGACTACATGGCTGATCGCATCAACCAGTATGGTGCCGCATAAATGACCGAACCACTCGATCGCTCACAACTGGATCGGCATTTCACCGCGTCCGGGTTCGTCTTGAACCCGGAACGGAAGATGCTGCTGCTGCATCACCGCAAGCTCGGAGTATGGCTTTACCCGGGCGGGCACATCGAACAGGGAGAAACCCCGGACGTCGCAGTGCTCAGGGAAATTTTCGAGGAGACAGGCATTCATGCCGAGCTGCTCGGCGAGCGCGATGAAGAGCTCGCCGACGTCGAAACCGATGTCACCGTACTGCATCAGCCTTACAGGGTGCTGTGCGAATACATCGACGATAAACGCGGCCCGCACTATCACCTGGACCTGATTTATGTCACAGCGACCAGCCTGCTTGCCTGCCCGGATAACAGGGAAGTCGAGCATGCGCGCTTCTTCAGCAAGCAGGAAACCGCAGACCTGAAGATGTTTCCCAACTTCCGGCGAATGGTCGACCGGGTTTTTGCAGACGATGCGCTGTGGGACCTGGTAGGAATCAAGGTGGCGCAATGAACCTGCGAACCATTACCCAGATGCGCACCATTACCCAGAAAGGGCCGATGCATTCGATCGATGACCTGCATGAGCTGGAGCGCGCCCTGCATTCGGGCCTGACAGGCACTTCGCAGGTGGTCGACGAATACGAAGCAGCACTTTCGGCGCTGTATGGCATCAGGCATGTGATCGCCGTTTCTTCGGGTGCGGCGTCGGTAACCGCTGCGCTTGCCGGCGTCGACTTCAAGCCGGGCGATGAAGTCATCGTTGCGCCGACAGGCCCGATCTGTACGGTCCTGCCGATTCTCTCACTGGGGCTTGTGCCGGTGTTCTGTGATGTCGCGCCGGACAGCTTCGGTCTGGACCCGGAAGACCTGCAGCGCTGTATCGGCCCGCGTACCTGCGCAGTCATCGAAGTGCCCATGTGGGGGTATCCGATCCGCTCGAAAGACACCTGGGCGTTTCTGCGGCAAGCCGGTATCACCTTGATTCAGGACCTGGCCCACGCCCACATGACCCGGCTGGACGGCACGTGGCTCGCGCGACATGGCGATATCAGCTGTTTCAGCACCCATGACTGCAAGTTCATCTCGACCGGCGAAGGCGGTTTCGTGATGACCGATGACGATGACCGGGCCAGACGTATCCGTGCCTATACCCGTTTCGGCAACCTGACGGGCGAATCGCTGGGCATCAACCTGAAACTGGGCGGTCTGCAGGCAGCACTGGGGCTGGCGCGCTCGCGTCAGCTCTATTCGCATCTTGAACGCCGCATGAGCAACCGCGAACAGCTTCTATCAATGCTCGACAACCCGGCGTTTCGCGAGCTGCCTGTCGTCAAAGGCGGCGCGGTCAATGCCTATTCCCTGCTACTGCAATCGGTGGGGCATGACGGTCGCCAACTGGTGCACTACCAGCAACGCCACGGCATCGAATCGGACATCGGCAAATATGACAACCAGCCGCTTTATCAACTGCCGCTGCTGACCCGGTATCACCGCGATTGCCCCAACGCTGCCAGGTTGCTGCGTTCGTTGACGACGGTGCCGTTGCATCCGAACCTGCTGGACGACGATCTGCATTACATCGCCGAGGTGCTCAATGACTACTCTCCCGGTTGAACCGGCCCTGCGTTCGGGCCATGCGGTAGTGATTGGCGGCAGTGTCACGGGCTGCCTGACCGCTGCTGTACTGGCACGCCGTTTCGAGCGTGTCACTGTTGTCGAGAAAGGCGACTTTCACGACGAGACGGGGCCGCGTCAGAGCCTCCCTCAAGAGCATCATGTGCACCTGCTGCTGTTGCGCGGCAAGCAGATCATGGAGCGGATCTTCCCGGGCCTGCTGAGCGCACTTGAACAACACGGCGCTCAGGTAGCGGACCTCGGACATGATGTGAAGTGGTACCAGCGCGGCCGCTGGAAAAATCGCTATCGCAGCGGTATCGAGGCTCACTACTGCAGCCGCAGGCTCATCGACAACCAGTTGCGCCGTTGCCTGACGACAGTCCCGCAGGTCACTGTTCTTTCGGGTACGCGGGTAACGCGTATCGAGTTTGCAGGTGTTGAAAAGCCAGGTCAGGTAAGCGGCGTCATCATTGATGACGGCTCGGGCGAGCGCAGCCTGTCCTGCGACCTGCTGGTGGATGCCAGTGGCCGGGGCACGCACATGCCTTCCTGGCTTAAAGAAGCAGGCTTTGGCACTGTGCAGAACAGCGTGGTCAAGACCGAGTTGGGCTACGCATCGCGCATCTACAAACGGCTGCCTGCCTTCGCTGAACAATGGCAAGTACTACTGGTGCTGCCGACCGCTCCAGCCCAGCGTTCGATGGGGGTCATCAGCCCGATCGAGGGCGATCGCTGGATGGTCACCACCGGTGGCTGGTTCGGCAACTTCCCCGGCAAGGACCCGGACGAGTTCCTTCAGGCACTGGCCGGCCTGCCTGTGCCAGACATCCATGATGTCATCCGCGAGGCCGAGCCACTGTCCGAGGTCTTTACCTTCAGGATGCCCGGCAGTCGCCGCACTCATTACGACCGTCTCGAGCGCTGGCCCGAGGGTTTGCTGGTCGTGGGTGATGCCTTGAGCAGCATGAATCCGCTTTACAGCCAGGGCATGACCATCGGCGCGCTGGAAGCCGACTGCATCGATCAACGCCTTGATGCGCTGCTGGACCGCTCGCTCGGTTGCCATCAGTTGCAAGGTTTGCTGTGCGGTGTCGTCGACGGTGCCTGGAACATGGCCACGACCGAAGACTTTCGTTTCCCGGAAACCTCGGGGGAACGCACATGGCGCACCCGTTTCGACCACTGGTACGGTGCCGGGCTGGGCTCGCTCTCGGCGGACAACCGCCGTGCACTGGAAACACAGATCGGAGTGACCAATCTGGTGGTCAACCCCGCCCGGGTTTATGCGCCGGCAATTGTGTCGCGCATTGCGCTTAACGCCCTACTTTCTCGGAATACTCGACAATGATTGACGATATCCTGCATTTTTCCGGCATCGAGCATGTGGTGTTCGACTGGAACGGTACTTTGATCGACGACATCGATCTTGCTGTCTTCGCCGTGAATCGCTGCGGCGAGCATTTTGGTGTCGCGCCTGTAACCGCCGAGCAATATCGGGCCAGGTTCGATTTTCCGATTGCCGGTTTCTATGCGTCACTCGGCTTCGATCTGGACCGTGTGCCCTTTTCTGTCATCGTCAAACACTATCTCGAGCACTTTGACGCACATGTCGCTCAATGCCCGCTGCAACCGGGCGTGATCGAGTTTCTCGATGCGGCGCGCCAGCTCGGGATCGGCGTCTCGATCCTGTCGGCATCGCACTGCGACGTTCTGGTACAGACCCTCCGAGCCAAGGGTTTGTTTGACAGTTTCGAGCATGTCGTCGGTCTGAGCCATAACCAGGCCACCAGCAAGACGGCCGAAGCCGTAGTGCTGCAAAAAAAACTGGGCACGCCCGCCTCACGAACCTTGTTTGTCGGCGATACGCTGCATGATTTCGACGTCGCGCAGGCGGTGGGCTGGTCACCGGTTCTGGTTTCGACAGGTCATCAGGACTACCAACGCCTGCAGCTCAGCGGCGCCCCGCTGTTCAGTGGCCTGGACGATCTGCTTGAGCGCTTCACGCACGGTCACGCCCTGCTCGCCAAGACCGGGAGTGCCTGACCATGAGCACATCGCACCTTGTTCTGGCTGCCCTGATCGCCACTGCGCTGGCTTTGCGTGCGACCGTCGCTTTTTATTACCGCGACACGCAGCGCATATTGCGATTGCTGCGTCTGATACCAAGGCTTCCCGACCGCAAGGAGCACTACTACCGACCGCTGGATGAATGGCTCGCGCCGCTGCCGTTCATCTGGACATGGCTGGATATAATGGCCGCCGTACTGCTCGCATCGCTCTACTCGTCACCGCTGACATGGCTGTTGGTCGTGCTCTGGAGCGGCGGACGGTTTCGGGCGCTGCAGGAGTTCGGTCATAACGCCGTGCATTTTGCGCTATGCCCTAATCACCAATGGCAGTGGTGGCTGAGCAACATCTTCTATCAGTTCCCGGCATTCAAACGCGACATGCGCAGCCGACACCAGACCCACACGCTGGAACATCATCGCAACCCCAATCATCCGCATCTTGACCCCAACCGCGCGCGGGTACACGCAGGTGGCTACGTGGCCGGAATATCCCCCGGAAAATTTCATTCATTGTTGCTCTATCCGCTGACGCCTCAGGGTGCCTGGGTCAACCTGAGCACCATGGCGCGCAACAGTTTGCTGAATCACTCGCACCTGACCACGGCGGTCCGTGTGCTGTGTCTGATGACGGTTGTCGCCCTGCTCTACTGGGCAGGCGGCTGGAAAGGCGTGCTGTTTGGCTGGCTGGTGCCATTGCTGACCTCATACCCGGTATTTGCCTGGGTGTCACTGCTCACCGAGCACCGCTGGTTTGTCGAAGGGACGTCCAGAGACCGCCGCGATCTTGAGTACCTGGCAGGCCGCCCCACCGATTATTTCGGTGTTAGCGGATGGCTGATCCGCGTGTTCATCGCGCCAACATCGGATGCCTACCATCTGGCGCACTCGCTGTACCCGGGCGTGCGCTGGAACTACCTGCCAGCGATTGACCGGCACTTGAAAATTCACGAACCACGCTACAGCAACAACGCCAGTGAAGGCCTGCTGCTGCGACGCGGCAGCGCACCCACCGCGCTTTCCGAACTGTATGAGCGTCTGGTGACTGCCGGACACCCCGAAACCACCTTGAAGACCAGAGGCAGCGTATGAATACCCCCTTGGCTCACCAGCAGACTCAACGTATCGGCATCATCGGCGGCAGTGGCCTTCAGCAATTGCCCGGTTTGAAAGACATACAGCTTGTCGAGTGCGAAACGGCGTTCGGCAAACCCTCTTCTCCGGTCACGCTGGGTACCCTCAACGACGTGCCGGTGGCGTTCGTGCAGCGCCACGGTGTGGGCCATACCATCCCGCCCGCGTTCATCAATGTGCGCGCCAATATTGCCGCGCTGCGCAGTGTCGGCTGCACTCAACTGTTGTCGGTGAGTGCCGTGGGCAGCCTGAGCCACGATGCACCGCCGGGCAGCTTCGTGCTGATCGACCAGTTCATCGATCGCACGATCAAGCGTGACAAGACGTTCTTCGGGCCGGGGCTGGTCGGTCACGTGCCGTTTGGCGACCCGGTGTGCGGGCGCATGCGTTCGGTGTTGGCCGGCGCGGCAGAAGCCGCCGACGTGCAGGCCCTCAACGGCGGCACCTACGTGGTCATGGAAGGGCCGCAGTTTTCGACACGCGCCGAGTCCAGCCTCTATCGCCAATGGGGTGGCACCGTGATCGGCATGACCGCCATGCCGGAAGCCAAGCTGGCACGCGAAGCGGAGCTTTGCTACGCGATGATTGCCATCCCCACTGACTTCGACTGCTGGCACGAGTCCCATGAACAGGTCAACGCGACGCTGGTCGCCCAGCGAATGGCTGATACGGTCGCACTGACCCGCCGTCTGGTCACCGAAGCCGTGACGCGACTGGGTGAACATCAGGGTACCTGCTCATCCGGATGTGATCACGCGCTGGACACCGCCGTCATGACCGCCCCCGAGCATCGCGACCCGGAAATGATCGCGCGCCTGCTGACGGTTGCCCCCAACGCCACTCACCTGGGAGCGAAAGCATGAACAATCCGGGCACCACTCAGGACCGAGTGCGTATCAAGAAAGTCGAAGTGCTCTCGGACAACTGGTACGTACTGCGCAAGACCACCTATGACTTTCAGGGGCGCAACGGCGCCTGGCGCACCCTGACCCGGGAAACCTACGACCGCGGCAACGGTGCAACCATCCTGCTCTACAGCAAGCTGAAGCAGACGGTGGTCCTGACCCGGCAATTCCGCTTTCCGGCCTTCGTCAACGAGCACGACGGCATGCTGGTCGAAACCTGCGCCGGGTTGCTGGATCGCGACGATCCGCAAACCTGTATCCGCAAGGAGACCGAGGAAGAAACCGGTTATCGCATCCAGGAGGTGCGCAAGGTCTTCGAAGCGTTCATGAGTCCTGGGTCGGTGACCGAGCGGCTGTACTTTTTCGTCGGCGAATATTTTGATGAAAACAAGCTGAGCGACGGCGGTGGTCTGGAAGCGGAAGGCGAAGAAATCGAGGTTCTCGAGCTGCCGCTGGACGAAGCGCTGGCCATGATAGACACCGGGGCAATCTGCGACGGCAAGACCATCATGCTGCTGCAATACGCCAAACTGCATGGACTGCTGGATTGAGGCCTGACATGGATGAACTTATCGCTATCAGCTCGATGGAAAATGCCGAACTGGCCGAGTTCGTGGCAGGCATCAGCGAGCATATCGGGGTGCCCGTGCGCCTCTCTCGCTGGTCCACATCAGAGCTGATCGACCGCGTGAGCAACGGCACGGCGGGCGACTGGGACCTGTTGTTGGGAACTGCGGCCACCGCCTTGCTTGATCCCGCACTGAACTCACAGCTGCTGATTCTTGACGCGCTTGACTGCTCGACCTTGCCTGCACAGGCGATTGCCGCTGACCGGCGCTGGTTCAGCCCTTCAGGCTTCGTGCCGGCCTTTTGCTTTGATCCTGAAGTGCTCGCCACACACGGCCTCACGCCCCCACTCTCCTGGGAGGCGCTCTGCGCGCCAGAGTGGGCGCAGCGCATTGCCCTGCCAGATCCGGGCCGCTCAGGTGCAGGCTATCTGCACCTGAGCGCGTTGCTGGAAGCGTATGGCGAGGGGGCCTGGGGCATGCTGGCTCAAGTGGCACAATTGCGACCTTCGATCAGCGGTTCTTCCACAGCGCCGATAGACGCCGTGACCGAAGGCCGTGCATACGTCGGCGTTACGGTTTCCACGGCGGCCACTCGCGCAGCAGCGCAGCACAGCTCCTTGCGCTGGTGCGTCCCCGATGACGCACGTCGTTACGAGTTCGAAGTGTTCGGCTGCCGCGCCGGTTCGCAACGTGCGAAACAGGCGGTACAGGCGCTTGGCTGGATGCTTTCGCCGGACGCTGCTGCAATCAGCCGACACTACGGCAAGGTGGTGGTCGGCGGCGTGTCCAGCGATACCCTGGCGACCGTCGATCTCAAGGCGCTGAATGCAATCGAGGCCAGCCATGCCAAGGTCGCCCGTTGTGCACGCTGGCATTCACTGTTCGACACAAAGGCGGGCCTATGACCGACATGGCCCACACGCCCTCGTCGTCTGCGCCAGCAGGATCGGAGCGGCGGCCCTGGTCGATTTACCTGATGTTCGGCCTGTTCGGGGCTCAGCAAGGCATGCTCGGGCCGCTGATGCCGTTTCTGCGTGCCGAATTCGATCTTGATCTGCGCTGGACCGGCCTGCATTTTGCCGCCTATGCGCTGGGGCTGGTACTGATCGGAATTCCGTATCGCTGGCTGGAAAGCCGGGCACTGCCCATCGGCACCGGACGTATCGCCATCGGTTCGATTGTGCTGGCCAGCGGGCTGTTTTCGATCGCCAGCGGTTTACCCATGACCCTGCCCGGCAGCGTACTGATGGGGTTTTCTGGAGGTCTGGTGATGGCCGTCGGACAGGCCATGCTCGGCAAACTTTATGGCCAGCAGGCTGCCGCGAAACTGGTGGAAGCCCACATCGTGGCAGGCCTCTGTGTGCTGGGCGGCGCGCTGCTGGTGGGCGCAGCGACGGCTATCGGACTGTCGTGGCGCATGGCTCCGCTGCTGATCAGCGCATGGGCATTGATCATGTTTTGCGCGCCGCAGACGATCCATCGGGCCATGCCCGGCCAAGCCGGGTCGTCGCCAATGGCCGATACCCTGCGCCCACAGCGTCTGGTTCGGCTCAGCCTGTGGGCACTGGTGATTCTGGGCATCTCGGCGGAATGGGGTGTGGGGTTCTGGGGCGCGGAATACATCAAGACCCACGTACAGACCAGCGCGTCGGTCGCCGCTACACTGATGAGCCTTTACTTTGCCGGCACCGTCTGCGGGCGGTTGGTCAGCAGCTATGCGCTGCGCCGGGTTTCCCCCTTTACATTGCTGACCGTGGTGATACTGAGCGCCATTGCTACACTGCTGGTGCTGTCGTTGATCGAAGGGGTGGTCGGCACTGCGATCCTCACGTTCGTGCTCGGTGCCTGTCTGGGCAACTTCTTTCCGCTGATCCTGGGATCCGCCATGCGCGTTGCGCCCCACGCAAGCTCCGCGCTCAGCACGCAAGCGTCACAAGCGGTCGGCGTGGCGCTCCTGCTGGCACCGTTTCTGCTCGGGCTGCTGTCCGAACGAATCGGAGTCGAAGCTGCCTTCAGCCTGTTGATCGTCTACCCCCTTCTCATGTTGCCGTGGGTACCTGCCCTGCGTGGCGTCTGGTCTGTCGGCAACCCTACCGAACCTTCAAAGGAGTAAGAACCAATGGCTCTTTGCGCGCTGTTGTTCGATCTGGACGGAACCCTTATCGATACCGATGAACTGCATTTGAACGCCTATAACCAGTTGCTGGCCCGCTGGGACCGTTCGATGGACATCGGCTACTACAAGGCCCACGTCATGGGCTTTCCGGATGACATGATTTTTGGCGGTCTGTTTCCCGATATTCCTGCGGCGCAATACGCTGGTCTGGCAGCGGAAAAAGAGGCAATGTTTCGCGCTCAACTGGGTGAAACGACTCCCGTGGCGGGCGTGCTGCGTATCCTTGACCACGCTCGGCAAAGCGGCCTGCGCACGGCGGTGGTCACCAATGCTCCACGCGAAAATGCCATGGCCATGCTGACCGGGCTGGGCATTGTCGACCGCTTCGAAATCATTGTGATCGGCGGCGAGCTGGAGCGCGGCAAACCGCATCCCATGCCTTACCTCACAGCTCTGGAGTTGCTGGGCGTGACGGCCGACCAGGCGCTTGCTTTCGAGGACTCGCTGGCGGGAGTGCAATCGGCGAGCGCCGCCGGGATTCATACCTTCGGCATGCTGTCGGGGCTTGACGAAGCTCAGCTTCGGGCGGCCGGAGCCAAAAGCGTTATCCGCGACTTCAACGACGATGCACTCTGGAATACGCTGAAATAATCCTGCTGATGCATCTCTGACCTGTCAGGTGCCGGGACATACCACGGTGTGCCCGTTGCCTGAGCAAAATTGCGCCTGCAAACCCGAGCTTTTTCCTCACCTGCACACTAAACTGGCCTCCGTTCGCACCAGACCGGTGCGCAAGCCCATGCCCGAGCATCCGCAAAAGAGGCCATTGTGTACAAAGGTGTCGCGCTGTCAGTCCTGGCCTCCGTGCTGTTCGGGGTCATGTATTTCTATACCTCGCTGATGTCGCCCCTCGACGGTGAAGAGATATTCGGCTGGCGCATGCTGCTGACAGTGCCTTGCGCGACGCTGTTCATGTGGGTCAGCGGCGACTGGACGCGGGTCCGTGAACTGGCGGGGCGGCTCAGGCGGCAGCCGCTGCTGATAGCCGGGCTGCTGCTGTCCTCGCTGTTGCTGGGCGCGCAGTTGCTGATCTTCATGTGGGCACCGCTGCACGGACGCAGCCTGGAGGTGTCGCTGGGTTATTTCCTGCTGCCGCTGAGCATGATTCTTACCGGCCGCATCGTGTACGGCGAACACCTCTCGTATCTGCAAAAGGTCGCGGCGGTATTTGCCATGATCGGTGTCGGCCATGAGCTATGGCGGCTGGGCAGCTTTTCGTGGGAGACGCTATTGGTCGCGGGCGGTTATCCGCTGTACTTCGTGCTGCGACGCAAGCTCAAGACCGACCACCTCGGCGGGCTCTGGTTCGACATGCTGCTGATGCTGCCCATCGGCCTGTGGTTTATCGCCAACGGTCATCCGCAAGCCATCCAGCAGGCACCGCTGCTGTACCTGCTGATTCCCGTGCTCGGGGTCATCAGTGCCTCGGCACTGGTCAGTTACATCGTTGCCAGCCGTTTGCTGCCGTTCAGCCTGTTCGGCTTGCTCAGTTATGTCGAACCGGTGCTGCTGGTAGGCGTCGCCCTGTTGCTGGGCGAGAGCATCGGCCGCGATGAATGGCTGACTTACCTGCCAATCTGGCTGGCCGTCGTGGTGCTGATGATCGAAGGTGCCAAACACATGCTGGCCCAGCGCCGTCGGGATGCAGCTTGAGGCTCAGGACTCGGTGAAACGCTCCAGTTGCATTTCCTGAAGCCGACTCAGGGTGCGCCGAAAGGCAAACGACAGATAACCCTGAGTGTACAGTTCGTCCATTGGCACCGGCGCTTCGACATACAGCGGAATGCGCCGGTCGTAACATTCGTCCACCAGCGCAATGAAACGTCGCACGCCATCGTCGTTGGGCGATAACTGCGGCAGCTCGCGGTCGCCTGCCGTCACCTGCTCCACGCCATCCTCGGTGCCACGGGCAATCTTTGCCTCGCGCTGGGCGGCGCTGAGGGGCGGCACTTCGCTGAGCAGAATCACCGAGAAACGATCACACAACGCGATAAAATCCATCGCCGCCAGCGGTTGTTCACACAGGTCACGATAGCGGCACCACACTGCCGTATCGGAATGCTGAACCACATTGATGCTGCGATAGCCGAGCATGACCTGCGAGTCGTGAACCGGCTGGCCAGCGCTCAGCGCTTCGAATATCCCCTTCAATGCACTTGGCTGACCTGCCTGTGCAACCCAGTAACGCTGGTGCAACTGTCCGGGGTGCAGGCGATGATCCTCGCCGCCGTCGACCGCCACCACATTCATGTATTTCAGGATCGCGGCGACCGCTGGCAGGAAGCGCTCACGATTGTGGCCGTGGCTGTACAACTTTTCCGGTGGCTGATTGGACGTACAGACCAGCACTACGCCTTCTTCGAACATCACCTGCAGCAGCCCGCCGAGAATCACTGCGTCGCCGATATCAGTCACGAACAACTCATCGAAACACATCACCCGCACTTCCCGCGCCAGCTCTTTGGCGACCACGGTCAGCGGCTGAGGCGTGCCCATCAGCTCGAACATGCGCTTGTGCACCCAGCGCATGAAGTGATGAAAATGCTGACGCCGGGCCGGGACGCTCAGGCTTTCGAAAAAGCGGTCCATCAACCAGGTCTTGCCGCGCCCGACCGGCCCCCACAAATAGACGCCCTGTGTCCGACCACGAGCATCGGTCAGGGCCTGATAGCACGCCTGCAACTGTCGGGCAGCCTGCAACTGCGCCTGATCAGGCTGAAAACCACGCTGGACGGCACGTTCGTAGGCTTGCAGCGGGGAGACGGCATCCATCAGGCACACACCTTCGGTATCAGAGAAAAGACATACGGCCTAAACGCGGCTCATGCGTGCTGCACGCCGGCGCGCTTGAGCAGCCGCTTGCAGCGCTCGGACAGGTGCACCACGCGCAAATGCTTGCCCGCTTTGGCATAGCGCTCGCGCAAGGTCTTGAGCGCAGCAATGGCCGAGTAATCGACGAAACTCAGGTGGCGGCAGTCCAGTGTCACCTGTGCCGGGTCATCGGCCGGGTTGAACTGGTCGAGAAACGGCGTGGTCGAGGCGAAGAACAGCGTGCCGTGCAGGTGGTAGACCTTGCTGCCGTCGGCCTCTACATGGCTGTCTGCATACAGCTCGCGGGCCTGCTGCCAGGCAAAGTTGATCGCCGCGATGATGATGCCGAACAGCACCGCAGTGGCCAGGTCGGTAAGCACCGTGACCACGGTCACGGCAATGATCGCCAACACGTCATTGACCGGCACCTTGCGCAGCACACGCAACGAGGCCCAGGCGAAAGTCTGCTGAGCGACCACGAACATCACCCCGACCAGCGCCGCCAATGGAATGCGCTCGATCAGCGGCGACAGAAACAGCACGAACATCAGGATCATCAAACCCGCCACCACGCCCGACACACGACCGCGGCCGCCGGAACTGAGGTTGATCACCGTCTGGCCGATCATCGCGCAACCGCCCATGCCGCCGAAGGCACCGGACACCACGTTGGCAGCACCCAGTGCCACGCACTCGCGATCCGGATAACCACGGGTTTCGGTGATCTCGTCGGTCAGGTTCAGGGTCAGCAGGGTTTCCAGCAGACCGACCAGCGCCATCAGGATGGCGTACGGGGCGATGATGCGCAGGGTGTCCAGGCTCCACGGAATGTCCGGCATGGCAAATACCGGCAGGCCACCGGCAATGTGCGCCATGTCGCCCAGGGTGCGGGTCGGCAGGCCGAGCAGGTAGACCGCCAGCCCGACGCTCAGAATCGCCACCAGCGCAGGCGGTGCAACACGAGTCAGGCGCGGCAACAGATAGACAATCGCCATGGTCAGCGCCACCAGACCGAGCATCACGTACAGCGGCGTACCGCTGAGCCATGACTCACCAACCTTGAAGTGCTCCAATTGCGCCATCGCAATCACAATCGCCAGGCCGTTGACGAAGCCCAGCATCACCGGATAAGGCACCAGCCGCACCAGCTTGCCGAGCCGCAGCAGCCCGAACAGGATCATGATCAAACCGCCCAACAGCACGGTCGCCAGCAAATACTGCACGCCGTGCTGCACCACTAGCGCGACGATCACCACCGCCATCGAACCGGCCGCACCGGAGACCATGCCCGGACGCCCGCCGAACAGGGCCGTCAGCGTACAAATGATGAACGCGCCGTAGAGCCCCATCAGCGGGTTGAGATGGGCCACCAGTGCAAAGGCAATGCACTCGGGCACCAAGGCAAAGGATGTCGTGAGCCCGGCCAGGACTTCGGCGCGTATACGGATTGATTTCATGGGTTACCTGAACCGCGCCCCGTGGAGGAAGCGCAAAAAAGGAGGCATATTACGCAAACCCGCCGCCACCGACCACCGCAGCAAGGCTTCAAAACAGCGTTCTTCGATGATCGGCGGCGACCCAAAACAACAAGGAATCATGTGATGCCATGGAATAAGACACTGTTATGCGCGGCGCTTGTGCTGAACGCTTCCCTTGCCTGCGCTCAAGACCCGGCACCTGACCTTGATGCCGTTGTGCAGCAAGCGGCGCAGCAGGTGATGCAGAAAAACAACATTGCAGGCATGTCCATCGCCGTCACCCGCAACGGTACACAACAGTTCTATAACTACGGCGTCGCCTCAAAAACAACCGGCCAGCCGGTGTCCAGCGATACGTTGTTCGAACTGGGCTCGATCAGCAAAACCTTCACTGCCACACTGGCCACCTGGGCGCAGGCCAATGGGCAGTTGTCGCTGAACAACAGCATCGACACCTACCTGCCGCAATTGAATGACACACGTCTGGGCAAAATACCGGTCTTTCACCTCGGCACCCACACAGCAGGCGGTTTCCCCCTTCAAGTGCCCGACAAGGTGCAGAACACTCGCCAATTGATGGACTATTTCAAGGCCTGGCAGCCCGACTACCTGCCCGGCACCCACCGCACCTATGCCAACCCCAGTGTGGGCCTGCTCGGTATGGTTGCGTCGCGCAGCATGAAGCTGCCGTATGAAAAAGCCCTCCAGCAGCGCCTGTTTCCGGCGCTGAACCTGAGCAACACCTACGTGACCGTGCCCGACGAAAAGCAGGCGTTTTATGCACAGGGCTACAACAAACTCGACGAACCGGTCAGGGTTAACCCAGGTCCTCTGGCGAGTGAAGCCTACGGCGTGAAATCGAGTGCTCGGGACATGATCCGTTTTGTCGAGGCAAACCTTGGGCCTGGTCAATACGACGCGCCGCTGCAACGCGCGCTCAGCGACACACGGATCAGCTATTTCAAAGTCGGCGGCATGACTCAGGACCTGATCTGGGAGCAGTATCCGATGCCGGTTGGCTTGGCGCAGCTGCTTGAAGGCAACACCAGTGCCATGCTGAACACGCTCAAAACCGAAGTGATCGAGCCGCCGCAGGCAGCGCAATCTGCGGTCTGGGTCAACAAGACCGGATCAACCAACGGTTTCGGTGGCTATGTCGCGTTCATACCGGAAAAACAGCTCGGCATCGTGATCCTGGCCAACAAGAACTATCCGAATGAAGAACGGGTAAGGCTGGCCTACCGGATTCTCGGCGAGTCAGGGTGCTGTTCAAAGCCCTGAAAGAAGCCCTGTTCCCTCGGCAGCTTCGATTTCAAGCAGCTTGCGCTTGCGCTCGACACCCCAGCGATAGCCGGATAACGCCCCGTCGCTGCGCACGACCCGATGGCAGGGAATGGCAACTGCCAGCGTGTTGGCGCCGCACGCATTCGCCACTGCGCGAACCGCGCTGGGCATACCGATACGTGTGGCGATATCGGTGTAGGTTGCGGTCGATCCGGCAGGTATATCCCTGAGCGCCTGCCATACCCGCTCCTGAAAAACCGTGCCGCGGATGTCCAGCGGCAGCGCGAGGCCGGTCGCAGGCGACTCGACAAAGCCCACGACCCGGGCGACCAGTTGTTCAAACTCTTCATCCCCGCCGATCAGATTGGCATTGGGGTACTGATCCTGAAACTTTTCGACCAGAACATTGGGGTCGTCTCCGAGCGAAATGGCGCAGATACCCTTGGGACTTCTGGCCACCAGAATCGAGCCCAGCGAGCTTTCACCCAGTGCAAACCTGATATCGACATTGGTCCCGCCTGCGCGGTATTCAGAAGGTTTCATGCCCAGCATTTTCTGCGAAGCCTCATAGAATCGACTGTTGGAGTTGAAGCCTGCTTCATACAGCGCACTGGTGATGGTCACATCGTGGGAAAGCTGGACTTTCACTCGCGAGCGCAAGGAAGCGACGCTGTAGGCTTTGGGCGTCAACCCGGTGAGCTTCTTGAAAGTGCGGTGAAAATGAAAACTGCTCATCCCGACCTTCTCCGCAAGCGCAGCGAGATTGGGCATCGAGTCGCAGGCGTCTATCAGCCTGCAGGCTTCGGAAACGGCCGAAGCATGCTTGAGGTCCACGCTTTGCTGATCACTGCCAGTGCGCCGCGATGGGCGAAACCCGGCAGCTTCAGCCTCGCTTGCCGAAGAAAAGAACACGACGTTTTCCGGCTTTGGGAGTTTGCTCGGGCTGCCGGGTTTGCAGTAGATGCCGGTTGTCAGCACACCGTAGACGAAGTCAGCGCCCGCACCGGAACGACGATTGAGCAGGACCTCCCAGCGCGGATCCTCTTCGGTTCGTGGCGCGCGCGTTTTCAACGTGCCTTTCATGTTTTCCATGCTGATGGCCTGTCTTGAGTTTCGATGAGCCTATCCCTGCCGCAACACACAGGCACTCCGAGTCTTGCTTTCAAATTCGAGATAAGTCGATGTCGCTGAAGTTGGCCGGTACTCGCCACAAATACCAGGCGGCAATCGTCCTGTAAGGGCCGAACCGTTCGCCAATTCTGGCCATTTCCCTATGACCCGGCTTGAGTTCGAGAGCATACAGCCGTCGATAGCCTTCGCACACGCCATAGTCGCTGGCGGGCATCACGTCCATCTGACCGAGACCGTAAATGAGCATCATCTCGACCGTCCAGCGACCTACGCCCGGCAACTGGATGAGGCGCTCGACAAGCGCTTCATTGCTCATGGCCAATGCAGCGCTGACATCGGGGACAAGACCGTCGACCCGTGCCGCGGCAATGGCTTTGATCGCACGGCACTTGGACGCCGAGAAACCGCAGGAGCGCAGTGTCTGCTCATCCAGCTCGACCAATGCCTGCGCGGCCGGAAAAGCCGCGTCTGGAAACAGGGCGCGCAGCCTCATGACCATAGCGTCACCCGCTTTGGCATGCAGTTGCTGATAGGCGACGGCCTTGATCAGCGCCTGGAATGGGTCCTGCGCAGCCGTGACGGGATGCAGACAGGGGCCGACGTGATTGATCAGTGACTCCCATCGACTGTCGATGGCCTTGAGCATTTCGACCGCCTCTGCATGTGCAACAGCGTTCGCGTCAATTGGCTGTGCGCACTCGCTGCCAGGTGCGTCTGATTCTGATGACATCGTGTTTTCCCAAATAGAAATGGGCAGGTCAGGCCACCCAGTGGCCGCCCCCGGTATTTACTACGCTCAAGCCAGCCCAGCTGAACCTGACCTGAACAACCTGCCAAAACCGGGATGCAGATAAAAAACAACTACCCGCATTCAAGAATGAGTATCATTATGTTACGCAGTGTTTCCGGCTTATGGCTCGCTGAAGCACGTTCACCCTACAGTTTTGACCCGGTGAGATATGCTCGTTCCGTTTTTGATCATGCTGCGCGAAGGCATCGAAGCCGCGCTGATTGTTGGCATTATCGCCAGTTACCTGAAGCAGACCGGCCGCGGCGAGTGGATGCCTGCGGTGTGGATCGGCGTGTTCCTCGCTGCGGCGCTGTCGCTGTTCGTCGGTGGCGGGCTTGAGTTAATGAGCGCCGAGTTTCCGCAGAAGCAACAGGAGTTGTTCGAAGGCATTGTCGGCCTGATCGCCGTGGGCATTTTAAGCTCGATGGTGTTCTGGATGCGCAAGGTTGCCCGCTCGATCAAGCACGCGTTGCACGAATCTCTGGACGCTGCCCTCACCGGCTCGAAAAACCAGACCTACGCGCTGATCGCCATGGTGTTTTTCGCCGTGGCCCGCGAAGGGCTGGAGACCGTATTCTTTCTGCTCGCGGTGTTCCAGCAGAGCGAAGGCTCGGGCGCACCGCTGGGTGCCCTGCTCGGCCTGTTGCTGGCCGTAGGCTTCGGCGTAGCCATTTACAGCGGCAGCATGCGCCTGAACCTGGGCCTGTTTTTCCGTTGGACCGGGTTGTTCATTCTGGTGGTAGCCGCGGGCATTCTCGCCAATTCCGTTCAGGCTTTGCATGAAGCCGGGATCTGGAATCATCTGCAGGAAGTGGTCTTCGACATCAGCGCACTGTTGCCGATGGATGGGCCTGCCGGCTCGGTACTGGCCGGCATGTTCGGTTACCAGGACGCTCCGACCGTCAGCACCTTGAGCGTCTACCTGATTTACCTGATCGGGGCGCTGCTGCTGTTCTTCATGCCGCACACCCCGGCGTCCGGCAAGACCCTACAGCCGAAAACATCTTCTGTGACGAACGAATAAGGGCACCCATGTCTATCCGTACCCCAGGGCCTTCCGAGAACGCCCGGCCGCCCCGTGTCCTGCAATTGGCTGTCGCCGGTTCGGTGATCCTGATGATTGCCGCTGGCGGGCTGTTCTATTACGCCTCGCAGGTCGCTGCAAAAAAGCGTGCAGCCAATGCCGGCACTGAAACCGTGGTCAATATTCACGCTCGCAACTGTGAGCCGAATGTGCTGACAGTGGCGGCGGGCAAGAATGCCTTCCGCATCGTCAACCGCTCGGAACGCGCCGTCGAATGGGAAATTCTCGATGGCGTGCTGGTGGTTGAAGAGCGGGAAAACATTGCGCCGGGCTTGAGCCAGGTGATCAATGCCAATCTGGCGCCCGGCGATTACGCGATCACCTGCGGCCTGCTCAGTAACCCGCGTGGCACCTTGCACGTCACCCCGACCGCCGAGTCAGATGCAAAAGCCAAGGCACGCCCGTCGATGACCGCGTTCATCGGTCCTCTTTCCGAATACCGGGTGTACCTGAGCCTGCAAGGTTCGGCACTGATCAAGGCCGTGACGGCTCTGCAACAGGCCATTGACGCTGGCGACCTGAGCGCCGCGCAGGCGGCCTACCTGCCCGCCCGCACCGCGTATCAGCGTATTGCTCCGGCTGCTCAGCGCCTCTCGGAACTGGACAACGCCATCAACGCCCGCGCCGATTACTACGAGAAGCGTGAACAGGATCCGGGCTTTACCGGCTTCCATCGCATTGAATACGCATTGTTCGATCAGCACAGCGTCGAGGGCCTGTCGCCCGTCGCGCAGCGCCTGCAAACCGATGTCACTCAGCTCAAACAGCAGTTGATGGCGCAATCGCTGGCCCCCGAACAACTGGCCGCCATCGCCACCCGCACGATGCGCAGCCTGGCTGACGTACGCAGCAACGGCGAAGAAGAACGCTACAGCCACAGCGACCTTAACGGCTTTGCTGCCAATCTGGACGGCACCCGCAAAATCGTCGATCTGCTGCGTCCGTTGCTGACCCGCAGCGCTGCCGATCTGCTGCAGAAGATCGATGCGGCCATGGCTGATCTGGACACCACACTTGATGCGTTGAGCACCACTGAGGGAGGCATGCGCCCCTATGACCAGATGGACGAGACGCAGCGCAAGCAGATCGCTGCCAAGGCTGGCGCACTGGCTGACGCACTCAACGGCATCGACGCGGCACTTGGCCTTTCTGACCTCTGATTCACTGGAGCACAGCACACTACGATGAAAAACCCAGACAACAGTCCAGAAGCCACTAACGCCCCCGCTTCAATACAGCGTCGCCGTGTCCTGATGGGTCTAGGTGCTGCCGGTGCCGCGCTGGCTGGTAGCAGCCTGAGCGGCAACGTACTGGCCGCAACGCCGGCGCAAGTCACCGAAGCACCGAACAGTGAAAAGACCCAGGACCACAACGACTTTCATGGCCTGCATCAGACCGGCATCGTCAACCCGCGTCCGGCCGCAGGCATGCTGGTCGCGTTCGACGTGCTGGCTGCCGACCGCGAAGACCTCGAGCGCCTGTTCCGCACGCTCAATGAGCGCATCGCGTTCCTGATGACCGGCGGCCCGGTGCCGGAGATCGACCCGAAACTGCCACCGCCTGATTCCGGCATTCTTGGCCCTGTGGTCACCCCGGATAACCTGACCATTACCGTGTCGGTAGGCGAATCGCTGTTCGATGAGCGCTTTGGCCTGACCCCGGTCAAACCCAAACGCCTGATCCGCATGACCGGCTTCCCCAACGACGCGCTGGATCCGGCCAGTTGCCACGGCGACCTGAGCATCCAGTTCTGCGCCAACACCGCCGACAGCAACATTCACGCCCTGCGCGACATCGTCAAGAACCTGCCTGACCTGTTGCTGGTGCGCTGGAAACAGGAAGGCACCGTGCCGCCCCAGGCACCGAAGAAGCCTGGCCAGCCGCCGGAAAGCGCGCGTAATTTCCTCGGTTTCCGGGATGGCTCGGCAAACCCGGATTCCAACAATCAGAAGACCATGAACGAGCTGGTCTGGGTGCAGCCCGGCAGCGATGAGCCAGCGTGGGCCGCCAATGGCAGCTATCAGGCCGTGCGGATCATCCGTAACTTCGTGGAACGCTGGGACCGTACGCCTTTGCAGGAGCAGGAATCGATTTTCGGCCGCAGCAAAAGCACCGGTGCGCCTATGGACGGCAAGGTCGAGACCGATGTGCCCAACTATGCCGCAGACCCGGAAGGCAAGAAAACCCGACTGGATTCGCACATCCGCCTGGCCAACCCGCGTACCGCCGAAAGCCAGCGCAACCTGATCCTGCGCCGCCCGTTCAATTACTCCAACGGGGTGAACAAGAACGGTCAGCTGGACATGGGCCTGCTGTTCATCTGCTATCAGGCTGACTTGGAAAAAGGCTTCATCACCGTTCAGAGCCGCCTCAACGGCGAGCCGCTGGAGGAATACCTCAAACCGGTCGGTGGTGGCTACTTCTTCACCCTGCCGGGGGTAACCGGTGACCAGGATTTCATCGGCCGCTCGCTGCTGGCAGCGGCGTCGTCCACTAAAACTGCATGACCTACCCACTCCAGACCCGGAAGACACCCATGAAAAAGACGCCCCTGGCTTTGCTCTTGACCCTTGGCCTGCTCCAGACGCCACTGGCTGCCTTTGCCGCCACCGCGCCGCTGGACCTGGTAGGTCCGGTTTCGGACTACAAGATTTACGTGACCGAAAACATCGAAGAACTGGTCAGCCACACCCAGAAGTTCACCGATGCCGTGAAGAAGGGCGACATCGCGACGGCCAAAAAGCTGTATGCCCCTACCCGCGTGTACTACGAGTCGGTAGAGCCGATTGCCGAACTGTTCAGTGACCTGGATGCGTCCATCGACTCACGCGTCGACGACCACGAGCAAGGCGTTACGGCAGAAGACTTCACCGGTTTCCATCGTCTGGAGTACGCGCTGTTCTCGCAGAACACCACCAAGGACCAGGGCCCTATCGCCGACAAGCTGTTGAGCGACGTCAAGGACCTGGAAAAGCGCGTAGCCGACCTGACCTTCCCGCCTGAAAAAGTAGTCGGTGGCGCAGCAGCCTTGCTGGAAGAAGTAGCGGCGACCAAGATCTCCGGCGAAGAAGACCGTTACAGCCACACCGACCTGTATGACTTCCAGGGCAACATCGACGGCGCGAAGAAAATCGTCGACCTGTTCCGCCCGCAGATCGAGCAGCAGGACAAAGCCTTCTCCAGCAAAGTCGACAAGAACTTCGCCACCGTGGACAAGATTCTGGCCAAGTACAAGACCAAGGACGGTGGCTTTGAAACCTACGACAAAGTCAAAGAGAACGACCGCAAGGCCCTGGTCGGCCCGGTCAACACCCTGGCCGAAGACCTCTCGACCCTGCGCGGCAAACTGGGTCTGAATTGATCCGAAGCGCCGCGCCTGTTCAAGGAGCGGCTCTTTGCCGTGCCAGTGGTTACTGCACCTGAAAGCGCTTTTTACCGCGACGGCACTGACGACGCAGAGTGCGACCTTAGTGACGGCTGAGTCCTGGCGCTGATCCGGGGGTAGCCTGGCAGGACGCC
>NZ_JAWHOO010000031.1:0-48427 GCF_032586855.1 Pseudomonas syringae group sp. J254-4
TTCTTATCCCGTCAAACGAGATTCATGAGCGTCTCGTGGGCTCGTAGATGTTTATACGAGACAGGAACAACCGGGCGAGGACCCGGACGCGGTAGAGCCGCCGCCAAAACCGGTGGAGAAGCCTAAGGTCGAGAAGCCCAAGCCGGTCAAGAAAGTCGAGCCGGTGAAAAAGCCGACGCCACCTGCGCCAACGCCTGCTGCCGCGCCCAGCCCGCCTGCGCCGCCAGCACCTGCGCCTGCACCTCCGGCACCTGCCGCGCCACCGGCGCCAGCCAAGGAAAGCGCTGCCGTATCCGGGCTCGCCAGTCTGGGCAACCCGCCGCCGGAATACCCGGGGCTGGCCTTGCGCCGCAGTTGGGAAGGTCGCGTGATTTTGCGCATCAAGGTGCTGCCAAACGGCCGCGCTGGCGCTGTCGAGGTGACCAAATCCAGCGGCAAACCGGTATTGGACGAAGCAGCCGTTGAGGCCGTGCGCAACTGGAAGTTCATACCGGCCAAACGGGGTGACACGCCGATAGAAGGCTTCGCGACGCAGACCATCGACTTCAAGTTGCCGGAATGATCCGGCACCTGACAACCGACACTTCAATTATTAAAGCTGGTGAGGTTTAAACCATGAACGCATCGCTCTCTTCCATGATTGTCCCGGCCGTGCTCTGGGCATTGATTCTGTTTTCCGTATTGAGTTGGGCACTGTTGCTGATCAAGTCGGCGCAGTACGTGCGTCAGAAATCGCAGAACAAACAGTTCACCAAGGCGTTCTGGAGCGCGCCGGACCTGCTGACCGCCGCCGAGCACTCTGCACAATATCCTGGAGCGCTGGCGCGTATTGCCAACAGCGGCTTCGAAGCCATGGCGGTCGACGAGTCGCCGCGCACCACGCAACAACTGGCGCACACCATCAACCGCTCGGACCGTCTGGAGCGCAACCTGCGTCAGCAGATACAAAAAGAGCGTCGCGCACTGGAAAGTGGTCAGGCAATTCTCGCCAGTATCGGCAGCACCGCGCCCTTCATCGGCCTGTTCGGTACGGTCTGGGGGATCATGGAAGCACTGCAAAGCATCGGTGTGACCGGCTCGGCCAGCCTCGAAGCGGTCGCCGGTCCTATCGGCCATGCGCTGGTCGCCACCGGTGTGGGTATCGCCGTCGCGGTGCCTGCGGTGCTGATCTACAACTTCTTCCTGCGCCGCCTCAAGCTCGCTGTGGCCGACATGGATGACTTCGCCCACGACTTCGACGCCCTCGCCCAGCGCAGCGCCTTCGCGGTCACCCGTCAGCCCATCGCCAGCAAGAATGGCCATGCCGTTCGGGAGGCCAGCTAATGTCTTTCTCCACTCAGGACAGCGATGAAGTACTCAGCGAAATGAACGTCACGCCGCTGGTGGACGTGATGCTCGTGCTGCTGGTGGTGTTCATCGTCACCACGCCGCTGATGACCAACGCGATCAAGGTCAACCTGCCCAAGACTGATGCGGTCGCCCCTGCCGAGAAGAAAAACCCGGTGGTGGTCAGCGTTGATCAGGACGGCAAGTTCTACCTCGCCAAATCGGAAATCGCCCCGGAACTGCTGGAAAAAAGCCTGCAGGACGAAAAGGCCAAGGACCCGGAAATCCGCGTCCAGTTGCAGGCCGATACCGCCGTGAATTATGGCCAGGTGGCCAAGGCCATGGCGTCCATCGAGCGTTCGGGCATTACGAAGATATCCGTCATGACGGCGAAATGACCCTCAGGTGATTTGACGGCTTCGCCGCGCGAAGCCGTCTGACCCGACCCCCCGTAAATGCGGTTGTCCGTGGGCTGAAAAGCCTCTGGAGGGGAGCGGCTTGCTGGAAAAAGAAGAAGTGGAACTCCCGCTCGGCACAACCGCGTCGGGAACAGAGGGCTCACAAGGCCATTTCAATAACGTCTGGACCAAGTCGGAACTAACCATGCTGATGAATCTTCCCGGTTGCACCCTCAAACCACTGGCCCTCGCGGTCCGGCGTCATCCACGTGCCCTGCTTTGTGCATTGGCCATGGGCATGAGCGGTGCTCAGGCGGCAGACGCCGTCGACGCGGACACAAGCGGCTCGGCCGTGTCCACCAGCGCAGCGGTTGTGCCTGCCACGACCCAGCTGCAACGTGTAGAAGTGACCGGTTCGGCGATCCGCCGGGTCGATGCCGAAACCGCAGTGCCAATTACCATCCTGCGCGCTGACGACCTTAAGAAACAGGGCGTGACCACCACCCAGGAAATGGTCCAGCGCATCACTGGCAGCCAGTCGATCAACAACAGTGCAGGCTCGGTCGGCGCCGGAACAGGTGGTGCCTCGTTTGCCGATATGCGCGGCATCGGCGCCAACAAGACGCTGGTGCTGCTCAACGGCCGCCGTCTGGCCAATAACGCACTGTCGGGTGTGGGCACGCCCAACGGCAGCGCCATCGACCTGAACATGATCCCTTTTGCCGCCATCGACCGTGTGGAAGTATTGCGTGACGGCGCCTCGGCGCTATACGGCACTGACGCCATTGGCGGTGTGATCAACTTCATCACCAAAAAATCCCTGACCGACGGCAGCCTGACCCTGGGTGGAGAAACCCCGACCGCCAGCGGCGGCGGTGCCACCAAGGACATGAGCGCCAGTTGGGGCTTTGGCGATCTGGAGCAAGACCGCTTCAACGTCATGGGTGTCTTCAACTACAACAAGCAGCAAAACCTGGACGCCAACGACCGCTCGTTTGCCAGAGATTACGTGCCAGGACGCGGGCTCAATCAGACCTCCGGTACGGCCTATCCCGGCAATTACTTCCAGGGTGACAACTCTGCGAACCCGCTGGGCAGAAACTGCGGCGGCCCTAACCTGATCGCCAGCAACGGCATCTGCCGGTTCAGCACCCGTGAATACATCGACCTGATCCCGCAAACCGAAAAGACCTCGTTTTTTGGCAAGGCCACCGGCAAGCTGGCAGACGATCATAACGTCAGCCTCGAATACTTCTGGGCTCGTAACAACAACCATACCGATATCGGGCCTGCGCCCCTTACCGGCCTGTCTCTGGACTCATCGTCGCCTTTTTATCCCGGCAACGGCATCACTCCGGCACCGACCGACTTTACTCTCGACCCGACCCAACCGATCAGCACAGCCTGGCGAGAAACGGCGGCCGGGCCACGCGGGTCCAGCGACCAGAACACCAGCCAGCGTTTTCTGCTGAACTTCGACGGCCTGGTGGGCGGCTGGGACTACAACGTAGGTGCTTCTTACAACCAGAACAAAGTCCTGTCATCGCTCACCAACGGGTATGTCAGTGACGCTGCAATGCTCAACGGCCTGGCCAATGGCACCCTTAACCCGTTCGGCCCGCAAACCACTGCCGGTCAGGCGCTGATCGATGCCAGCGAATATCACGGCCAGTACTCCAGCGCTGTGGGCCGGGTGGCCGGGCTCGATGCGCGCATCAGCCGGGAAATCGGTGACTGGTTCGGTGCAGGCCCTGCGGGTCTGGCGTTGGGCGGCGAATACCGCAAAGAGAAAATGCATCAGCAGTACGAAGCCTACGTCAACGACATCAGCAGCCTGGGCGCAGATGCCGCCGGTAGCGTCGAAGGCGACAGGAGCGTCAAGGCGGAATACGCCGAACTGAACGTGCCCGTGCTGGACAGCCTTGAACTGACCGCCGCCGTCCGTCACGACAAATACAGCGACTTCGGCAGCACCACCAACCCGAAATACTCGTTCCGCTACCAGCCGTTCAAGCAACTGGTGGTCCGCGGTGCCTACAGCGAAGGTTTCCGCGCGCCGTCGCTTTACGAGCTGTATGCCCCGCGCAGTACGACTTTCACCCAGGGCTATTACAACGACCCGGTTCTGTGTGCCGGTGGCGTCGTTCAGCCGGGTGGTAACGCCGGTCGTGATTGCCAGCAGCAGTTCCTCAACAATGGTGGAGGCAACACCGAACTGGCCCCGGAAAAAGCCCGCAACATGACCCTGGGCTTCGTCTATCAGCCGGTCAACAACCTGTCGATGGGCCTGGATTTCTGGTGGATTCACATTTCCAACCAGATCCAGGCGTTCCCCGAGTCGACTGTGTTTGATGATCCGAACACCTACGCCGACCGCTACGTGCGCGCTGCTGATGGTTCGATTGCCAACATCGTGACCGGCAACGCCAACCTGGGTATCGTCAAGACCAGCGGCGTCGACGTAACGCTCGACTATCGCTTTCCGAACACACCTTACGGCCAGTTCGGTCTGGGCATGACCGGCACCTACGTCACCCGTTATGACTTCCAGAACATCATCGACGGCCCGTACACCGACAAGGTCGGCGACTTCCAGGGCGACGGCGTGATTTCGCGCTGGAAACACGTGCTGACCGGCACCTGGGCACTGGGCGATACCCGCGCTTCCATCACCAACCGCTTCACCAGCGGCTACAACGACTACGACCGCACCACCAATGCGCGGGTCGCATCGTATGCTTTGTGGGACATGTCGGTGGGTCATACCTTCGACAAGGTGCTGGATATCGACGCCGGGGTGCGCAACATGTTTGACCGCAACCCGCCGTTCACCAACCAGGCCTACAACTTCCAGTCCGGCTACGACCCTCGTTACGCCGACCCGCTGGGCCGCACCCTGTTCGCACGCGCGACTTACCACTTCTGAGTGTGACGACGTGGCCCATACACGCTCCTTGGGCCACGTCAGATTGCGAGCTCGCCCCCTCCGGCCCAGGTTTCATCCACCTTCCCCGGCCGGGGGCTTTTTCGCGACTCATCGTCATTCAGTGCGTACGAGGAAAGCCCCATCATGTTGCGTCATACCCGTTTTCTGCGGCGCCTGATTCTGGGTGTTGCGCTGTGCAGTTGCTGGCAGGTCGCTCAGGCCGCCCCGACTCACGCCTTGACCGTCTATGGCGAGGCACCGAAATACCCGGCTGGCTTCCAGCACTTTGACTACGTCAACCCGAACGCCCCCAAAGGCGGTTCACTAAGCCGCTCAGCGGAAGAAATCGGACAGTTCAATTACCTCAATCCCTACGTCGATCAGGGCATCAATGTGCGCGAGGTCGACAGCTGGGTGTACTCGCCACTGGCCTATCGCTCGCTGGATGAGCCGTACACGGTGTATGGCCTGATCGCGGAAAAGATGGAGATGGACCCGGACGGTCTGTGGATTCGTTTTTTCCTCAACCCCAAGGCGCGCTTCGAGGACGGCAAGCCCGTCACCGCAGAGGACGTGCGCTACACCTTCGAGCTGATGACCACCAAGGCCAGCTTCAGCTATCGCCCCATGTTCGCCGACGTCAAACAGGTGACCATCGAGGGGCCGCTACAGATTCGCTTCGACTTCAAGAACAACCTCAACCGCATGCTGGCGCTGGATATTGCCAGCCTGCACATTCTGCCCGAGCACTGGTGGAAGACCCGCGACTTCGCCAATGGCGGCGGGTTCGAGCCGCCGCTGGGCAACGGGCCCTACCGGGTCGCCAAGGTCGATGCCGGACGCAGCGTGGTCTTTGAACGGGTCAAGGACTGGTGGGGCAAGGACCTGCCGGTCAGCCGTGGCCTGTACAACTTCGACACGCTCACCGTGAACTACTACGGCGACATCGAAATCGCCCGCCAACTGCTGCAAGCCGGGATGTTCGACTACAACCGCGAGTTCTCCTCTTCAGGCTTCGTGGTCGGCTACAGCGGCCCGGCGATTGACGACGGGCGCCTGCAAAAGCGCATCCTCGCACCGCAACGTCCGGTCGCCGCGCAGGGCTTTGTGTTCAATCTGGACAAACCCATGTTCAAGGACCGCCGCGTGCGCGAGGCGCTGTCGTTGCTGTGGGATTTCGACTGGATCAATCGTCGAGTCATGCGCAATTTCTACGTGCGCGAACAAAGCTATTTCCCGAAAAGCGACATGGCCGCCACCGAGCTGCCGACCCCGGCCGAGCTGAAGATTCTCGAACCCTTGCGCGGTCAGGTGCCGGACGAGGTGTTCACCACGGTGTATCAGCCGCCGAAAACCGACGGCAGCGGTTACATCCGTGACAAACAGTTGCAGGCCCTCAAGCTGCTCGCTGAGGCGGGCTGGCACCCGAAGGACAACAAGCTGGTGAACGCCGCTGGCGAGCCGATGGTGTTCAGCTTTCTCGATGGTCAGGGTGGTTTCGATCGCCTGATTCTGCCCTTCAAGCGCACGCTGGCGCAGATCGGCATCACCCTGGATTTCCTGCGCATCGATTCGGCGCAGTACATCAACCGGCTCAATGCGCGGGACTACGACATGATCGTGGTCAGCCTGCCGAAAAACGGTAATCCGATCATTTCTCCTGGCCGTGAGCTGTACAACCTGTACGGCTCGCAAAGCGCCACCGAAGTGGGCAGCTCCAACGCCATGGTGCTGCGCAATCCTGCGGTGGACACGCTGATCGACGGGCTGGTGAGCGCCAATACGCGTAACGATATGGTGCTCTACGCGCGGGCGCTGGACCGGGTCCTGCAATGGGGCTACTACATGATTCCCAACTACTACTCCAAGGGCACGCCACTGGTGTTCGCCAACCGTTTCGGCATGCCGGATGTGGCACCGACCTATGACGTTGGTCTGGAAACCTGGTGGCAGATCAGCCCGACCCCGCTGACCAACGCTCAGGCCGCCGCACTGACCGGCAAGCCCGCCGCTGCCAAGGAGTATTGAGATGCTGGCTTATGTGATTCGACGCCTGCTGCTGATCATTCCCACGCTGCTGGCCATTTTGATCGTCAACTTCCTGATCGTGCAGGCCGCCCCCGGCGGACCGGTCGAGCAGGCCATCGCGCGCATTCAGGGTTTCAGCCCCAATGGTGTTGGTGGCGGCGGTGGTGAAGTAGCCGCAAGCGGTACCGCCAGCCGCAGCACGCGCGGGCTGGACCCGGCGCTGATCGAGCAGATCAAGGAACATTACGGTTTCGACAAACCGATGCACGAACGACTCTGGCTGATGCTCAAGAATTATGCACAGCTCGACTTCGGCACCAGCTTCTTCCGCGGTGCGCCGGTCACCGAACTGATTGCCCAGAAGCTTCCGGTATCGCTGTCACTCGGGCTTTGGGCGACGCTGATCACCTACCTGATTTCCATCCCGCTGGGCATTCGCAAAGCGGTGCGGCATGGCAGCGCGTTCGATGTCTGGAGCAGCACGCTGGTAATCATCGGCTACGCCACGCCCGCGTTTCTGTTCGCCATTCTGCTGATCGTGGTGTTTGCCGGAGGCAGTTACCTGAGCTGGTTTCCGGCGCAAGGGCTGTTCTCGGACAACTTCGACAGCCTGAGCACCTGGGGCAAGGTGAAGGACTATCTGTGGCACCTGGTGTTGCCGGTCAGCTCGCTGGTGATCGGCGGCTTCGCCACGCTGACCATCCTCACCAAGAACAGCTTCCTCAACGAAATTAGCCGTCAATACGTGGTCACGGCGCGTGCCAAGGGCCTGACCGAGCATCGCGTGCTGTACGGCCATGTGTTTCGCAACGCCATGCTGCTGGTCATCGCGGGTATTCCGCAGGCCTTGATCGAAGTGTTTTTCGCCGGCTCGCTGCTGATCGAAACCATCTTCGGCCTCGATGGCCTGGGGCGCATGAGTTACGAGGCGGCGGTCTCGCGGGACTACCCCATCGTGTTCGGCACGCTGTTTCTGTTCACGCTGTTCGGCCTGCTGATCAAACTGATCGGTGACCTGTGTTACACGCTGGTCGACCCACGCATCGACTTTTCCGCGAGGAGCGCCTGATGTTCGAGTTCTCTCCCCAGACCCGGCGTCGCTTCGACCTGTTCAAGGCCAACCGTCGCGGTTGGTGGTCGCTGTGGATCTTCATCGGCCTGATGCTGGTGTGCCTGTGCGGCGAACTGATCGCCAACGACAAGCCGCTGCTGGTCAGCTACGACGGGCAGATGTATTACCCGGTGTTGCGCACCTACATGGAAACCGATTTCGGCGGCGAACTGCCCTTCGAACCGGACTATTCAAGCGACTACGTGCGCAAGCTGATCGCGGCAAAAGACGGCTGGATGCTGTTCGCACCGATCCCGTTCAGCTACGACACCATCAACTATGACCTGGACGCGCCCTCGCCCAGCCCGCCCGACGGCACCAACTGGCTGGGCACTGACGAGCAGGCCCGTGACGTACTGGCGCGTGTGCTGTTCGGCGCGCGGATTTCCATTCTGTTCGCGCTGCTGCTGACCGCGATCAGCACGGTGATCGGCGTCTGTGCCGGGGCGATTCAAGGTTACTACGGCGGCATGACCGACCTGATCGGCCAGCGCATTCAGGAAATATGGTCGGGGTTGCCGGTGCTGTACCTGCTGATCATTCTGTCCGGCTTTGTGTCACCGAGTTTCTGGTGGTTGCTGGGCATCATGGCGCTGTTCTCCTGGCTGTCGCTGGTGGACGTGGTGCGTGCCGAGTTTTTGCGCGGGCGTAATCTTGAATACGTCAAAGCCGCCCGCGCACTGGGCCTGACCGATGCCGCGCTGATGTGGCGGCACATCCTGCCCAACGCGATGACCAGCACCCTGACGTACCTGCCGTTCATCATCACCGGTGCCATCGCTACTCTGACCGCGCTGGACTTTCTCGGCTTCGGCATGCCCGCTGGCAGCGCTTCGCTGGGCGAACTGATCGGCGAGGCCAAGCGCAACCTGCAAGCGCCGTGGCTGGGGCTGACCGCTTTCGTCGCGCTGGCCCTGATCCTTTCTCTGTTGGTGTTCATCGGCGAAGCCTGCCGCGACGCGTTTGATCCTCGGAGCTGACATGCAAGACAACCTGATTGAAATTCGCGACCTGCGGGTCGCCTTCAACGGCCATGAAGTGGTGCATGGCGTCAGCCTCGACATCCGCCGTGGCGAGTGCCTGGCGCTGGTCGGCGAATCCGGCTCTGGCAAGTCGGTCACTGCGCACTCGATTCTGCGTCTGTTGCCGGCCAAAACCGTCAGCACCCAGGGCTCGATTCGCTATGACGGGCTCGACTTGGTTACTGCCAGCGACAAGCAATTGCGCAGCCTGCGTGGCAACCGTGTGGCGATGATTTTTCAGGAGCCCATGAGCTCTCTGAACCCGCTGCACACGGTCGAAAAGCAGATCGGCGAAATTCTCGTCACTCACAAGGGCCTGAAAGGCAAGGCCGCGCTGAGTCGCACCCTGGAGCTGCTGGAACTGGTCGGCATTCGTGACCCGCTGTCACGCCTCAAGGCATATCCGCATCAACTGTCGGGTGGGCAGCGGCAGCGCATCATGATCGCCATGGCGCTGGCCAACGAGCCGGATCTGCTGATCGCCGACGAACCGACCACCGCACTGGATGTGACCGTGCAGGTGAAGATTCTGGAGTTGCTCAAGTCCCTTCAGCAGCGGCTCAACATGTCGTTGTTGCTGATCAGTCACGACCTCAATCTGGTGCGGCGCATCGCCCAGCGGGTCTGCGTGATGCGTGAGGGCGAAATCGTCGAGCAGGCCGATTGCCAGGCCCTGTTCGACAATCCGCAGCATCCTTACAGTCGCTTGCTGATCAACGCCGAACCAGACGGCGAGCCGGTGCCGTCCACGCACAGCAACACGCTGCTGTCGGTGCAGGATCTGAAAGTCTGGTTCCCTCTGGGCAAAGCCTGGTTCAAGCGCGAACCGCAGTATGTGAAGGCAGTGGATGGGGTGAGTTTCGAGCTGCTCAAGGGCAAGACGCTCGGGATTGTCGGCGAGTCCGGCTCGGGCAAATCGACCTTGGGCCAGGCGATTTTGCGTCTTGTCGATTCAGAGGGCAGCATCCGTTTTGGCACCAAGGAGCTGAGCCTGCACAGCCAGCACCTGATGCGCCCGTTGCGTCGTCAGTTGCAGGTGGTGTTTCAGGACCCGTTCGGCAGTCTCAGCCCGCGCATGACCGTGGAGCAGATCATTGCCGAGGGGTTGGTGACGCACAATATCGGCACGCCGAAAGAGCGTGAGCAGACGGTGATCCGGGTGTTGCAGGAAGTCGGGCTCGACCCGGCAACTCGGCATCGTTACCCGCACGAATTTTCCGGTGGGCAACGCCAGCGCATTTCCATCGCCCGGGCGTTGGTGCTTGAGCCGGATCTGATCCTGCTCGACGAGCCTACGTCAGCGCTCGACCGCACCGTGCAGAAACAGATCGTCGCCCTGCTGCGTGACCTGCAAATCCGTCATGGCCTGACGTACCTGTTCATCAGCCATGACCTGGCGGTTGTCCATGCACTGGCGCATGACCTGATTGTGATCAAGGACGGCAAGGTGGTCGAACAAGGTCCGTCCCGCGAGATCTTCGCCGCGCCGCAGCAGGCCTACACTCAGGAACTGCTGCGTTCTTCGGGGCTGGTGTTTGCCTGAGCCTGAATTTGAAAGCCAGGTACGAAAGCTAGTTGTGGAAACTCTGGCCCAGCGCCTCCAGGCGTATGGCCAGCGGCGACAGGCTCTGGCTGCTGGTCGCCAGCACACCGATATTGGCGGCGGTGTGCTCGGCGATGGTCTGCACCGAACGTAATTGATCGGCGATTTCCCGGCTGACGGTGGACTGCTGTTCAGTGGTCGTGGCAATGAGGCCGTTAAGCTGGGTGATATGACCGATACCTTCGCCGACTGCACGCAGGGATTCCGACGCCCGCTGGCTGTTTTCCACACAACGCCCTACGCCTTGCAGGCTGTCGTTCATGGCCGTAGCGGCCTGACGGCTGCCCTTTTGCAGGTCTTCGATGATGGTCTGGATTTCCTTGGTCGACGACGCTGTGCGCTGCGCGAGGTTGCGCACCTCGTCCGCCACCACCGCAAAGCCTCGGCCCTGCTCACCGGCGCGGGCGGCTTCGATTGCAGCATTGAGGGCCAGCAGGTTGGTCTGCTCGGCAATGCTGCCGATCACGTCCAGCACTTTGCCGATCTGTTCTGACTGGTTGGCCAGGGCCTGTACGGTTTCATCGGTGGTCGTGATGCGTGCGGCAAGCTGGGTGATTTCGCTCTGCGCACGGTCGACACTGTCGCGCCCGTGGGCGACCTGATCGCTGGCGTCACCGGCCCGCTGCACGGCGTGCGCAACATGGCTGGAAATATCGTTCATGGCATCACCCATGCGCTGCATCGCGCCGGTCATGCGGGCGATCTCGCTGAGTTGATGCTGCGCCCCGGTTTCCAGCGTACCGCTGGCTTTGGCAAGGTCATGACCCAGCTCGCCGAGCCCGCGTGTGTCGCGCACCACGCCGTCGACAAGGCTGGTGATCTGCTCCAGAAACTGCTCGAAACGTTGCGCCAGCGGCACGCGTTTGGCCGAACGCTCGCTGGCCTGGCTATTGGGCGAAAACTGGTTGGTGGTGGCCAGCATTCGATCGAGCATGTCCTGATTCTCGACCGCCTCGGCCTGATTCTGCACGGCCAGATAGACCAGAATCGCGCTTTCTACAACGACGTACACCGCATGCACCATCACCATGCTCCAGCCGCCGCCGTGGTGCATGACGTAAACCGGGAAGCCTGCATGCTGCAGAGCGTGGAAGCCGACATGGTGGATGGCGATGGTGACGGCGGCGACCAGAATCGGCAGCCAGTCGCGGTAGAAGGTCAGTACAGCTAGAAACACGAAGATGCCGAAATGTATTTCGATCAGCCCGTGCGCCTGATTGATATGCAGCGCGGCCATGACCATCAGGCCTACACCCACACAGCAGCGCATCAATCGGGTGCCGCCGATGGCGCGATACAGCCCGGTCAGCACCACCGCGGTGCCGCCACCCACCACCACTGCCTGGGTGAACGTATCAAACCAGAACGCCAACCCGAGCGCGTAGAGGAACAATAGCCAGATCAGGCCCAGCATGATCCGGTCGGCCTTGCGGTAATGGTCCAGGAAACGAGGGGCTACGGGCATCGAACACATCCTTTTGAAATCCATGGCGACAGGGGGCCCCGTCGGTTTTCGGATATGCACGAGCAAAACCCCGGCCAACGTGCCATCTGGATGGTGGCCCTATGCCAGAATTTCAGAAATATATTATTCGGTCAGTGTTGAGGCGCGACGATCTCTCTGGCTTGAGCAAGCGGCGCTACGCAGATTTGTGACGCAGAGCGTCACGAAGGGCGTTCCCACGCTGGAGCGTGCGGAACGATAAGTGTCTGGGGGATCGCGGAACGGGCGGCCCACGCGGTGGCCGGGCAAACACTATCGTGCCCATGCTCCGCGTGGGTATGCCGTTCTGGACGCTCTGCGTCCTCTCCGGGCTAGAGATTCAGTGGCGCAACAGTTTGCGCAGTGGCACGCCGTCTTTCATGACCGGGGATTTGATGACGATGTAGCTGAAGTACTTGGAGATGCCGATGTTCTTGTCCAGCAGTTCTTCGATCACTTCCTGATAGTGCTGAATGCTGCGGGTCATGAAGCGCACCAGGTAGTCGTAGCCGCCGCTGATCAGGTGGCACTCCAGGACTTCGTCAACGTGGCGGATGTTGGCTTCGAATTTGGCGAAGTCTTCACGTTTGTGGTCGCTGAGGGAGATTTCCGTGAATACAGTTACAGATTCGGTGATTTTTGCCAGATTAAGGTGCGCCTTGTAACTGGAAATGTAACCTGCCGACTCAAGACGTTTGACGCGCTGCAGGCAAGGGCTCGCGGAAAGCCCGACGGCGTCGGCCAGGCTGACGTTGGTCATGCGCCCGTCTTTCTGGAGTTCTACCAGGATATTGATATCAATCCGATCCAGTTTGACCAAGCCTTCCATTACCTACCTCTTGTATTGCCATTCACGGTGCCTACCTTCTAGCAAAATCAGCGCCGTAAAGACAGCTGATGCTGAGCGACCAGATCGGCCATGCTGTTGATGCACAGGTCGGCAGTGCATGGCTGACAGTGTTGCTCACGGCTACGGCGGATCAGACACAGCCCACCAGTGCCTAGCGCCGAGGCAGGCGGGCGAGACACAAGAAGCGTTTCACGCGGCTCCAGATCCATCCCGGCAAGCCAGTCCGGATCGTCCAGCGGGTGAGTGTTCAGGGACAGCAGGCTGTCAGGCTCAAGCCCCAGCCGTTCGCACAGGATGCCGCGATCCTGCAGGTCCCGGTCGGCGTAAACCAGCAGCCGATAGAACTTGCGCAGGTAGAGCATCGCGCCGGGAGCATCCTCGAACAGCGTCCAGTTCGGTACGGAACGGGCGAAGGTCATGCCCTCTTCCCAACTGGCCTTGATGCCAAGGCGCTCGGCCAGTTGCCGGTGCGCAAAGCACAGCAGGCCGCTGAAACCCAGTTCGTCGAAGCGCGGATAGAGCGTGCGCACAACATCATTGAATTCAGTCAGCACCGAGTCTTTATCCGGTGTGTTCAGACCGTTTTCCAGCAACGGCTGCAACGCCGCCCAGACACCCGAATCACGGTCCACCAGAACCTCATCACAATCGATCAGCAGTGCGCGGTAATCAATAAGCCCCATGGCAGGCAACGTCTCCATTCAACAATGATCCCCAGCGCTGGTGGTCGCAGCGTCTCGCGACAACCGCGACCACGCCTACGCTCAGCTGGACTTCAATACTCGTGCCAAGGCGGCATCGAGAATGGTCAGTGCTTCATCGATCTGCTGTTCTGTGGTGACCAGCGGTGCGAGGAAACGCAACACGTTGCGGTACACACCGCACTTGATCACCAGCAGACCGCCAATGCGTGCCTGATCAATGATCTTCTGATTGAGATCAGCGTCCGGGCTACGTGCGGCGTCGTTCTTGACCAGTTCCATGGCGAGCATGAAACCGGTGCCGCGCACGTCGCCGATGCAGGTGTAACGGTCTTTGAGCTTGAGCAGACCGGCACGCAAGTGTTCGCCCAGCTGCTCGCCACGCGCGAGCAGATTGTCCTGCTCGTATGTGTCGATCACCGCCAGTGCGGCGGCGCAGGACAGCGCATTACCACCGTAAGTGCCACCCAGACCGCCCGGAAGCGGTGCATCCATGATCTCGGCACGACCGACCACGCCTGACAGCGGCATGCCGCCCGCGAGGCTCTTGGCAACCGTCACCAGATCAGGCTGGATACCCGAATGCTCGAAACCGAACCATTTGCCGGTACGACCAAACCCGGTCTGGATTTCATCGAGGATCAGCACGATGCCGTGCTGTTCGGTGAGGGCACGCAGGGCTTTGAGGAATTCGACCGGCGCGGTCAGGAAACCGCCGTCGCCCTGGACTGGCTCGATCAGAATGGCCGCCACACGATCCGGCGCGACCTGAGTTGCCAGCAGTTCATGCAGCGCAGCCAGGGCCACTTCGGTGGTCACACCGCGATACTCGTTCGGGTACGGGGTGTGGAACACTTCGGGGGCCATCGGGCCGAAATTCTGTTTGTACGGCTGGCTCATGCCGGTCAGCGTAGTGCCAAGCAGCGTACGGCCATGAAAACCGCCGCGGAACGAGATAACTGCCGGGCGATTGGTGTGAGCGCGGGCGATTTTCACCGCGTTTTCGACCGCTTCGGCACCTGAGGTGAAGAACACGGCCTTGTGATCGATGCCGCTCTGGCCCGCTATGAGATGGCTCAGGCGTTTGGCCAGATCAACATAGGGCTGATAGGACGCCACCTGGAAGCAGGCGTGGGTAACCTTGGTCAGTTGCGCCTGTATCGCCTTGACCACGTTGGGGTGGTTATGGCCGATGTTCAGTACGCCGATACCGCCGACAAAATCCAGATAGCGCTTGCCATCGACGTCCCACAGTTCAGAACCCTGCGCGCGGTCGATGACCAGCGGGTGGGCCGTGACAATGCCACGCGGCACGAACTGATCGCGCTGGCGGAGCAGATGAGGTGTTTCGTCGACTTTGCTGTTCATGGTTTTACCTGTCGTGGGCCTGGCAGCCGGCGGGGTGGCTGCGATGCTGTTCAGGTTAAGCGTTCAGCGAAATGATCTACGCCGAACTTGCCCTCTCAGATGTCCAGATCGACTGTTTTTCGCCTCGCAAACGGCAGATTCCTTCATGCCTTGCGAGCACCACGCAATCTGCCGGGCAACGCTGCTTTTCAGTCATGCCGGTGCTCTGCAAAAGGCTGTTTCGACAGATCCTGCTTTCGACTTGCGGCATGATGGGGCTCCACTTTCACACTCAGGAAATGCCCATGCCCGCCCTGCTCTACAAAGCCGATCCCGCACGCGCCGAACGCTGGCGTGTCCTGTTTGCCGAGCATGCGCCGGACATTGAATGGCGGGTGTGGCCGGATATCGGCGACCCGGCCGATATCCACTATCTGGGCGCCTGGCTGGCACCTGACGATCTACAGGAATTGCTGCCCAACCTGAAGGTGCTGTTCGCCTTGTCTGCGGGCGTCGATCAACTGGACCTGAGCCGTATTCCCGAGTCCTTGCCGGTGGTTCGTCTGCTGGACCCCGGCATCAGTCAAGGGATGTGTCAGTACGCATCTTTTGCGGTGCTGTGCCTGCACCGGGAAATGCTGCGTTATCGGCAGCAGCAGGTCGAGGGCGTCTGGAAGGCGCATCCGCTGGTTCCGGCGCACAAGCGTCGCGTGGGAGTGATGGGACTGGGCTTGCAGGCGCAGCATATTCTGTCGAGCCTCAAACCATTCGGTTTCGAGCTGTCGGGCTGGGCGCGCAGCGAGCATCAGGTAGAAGGCGTGACGTGTTATGCGGGTGAAGAGCAGCTGGGCGTGTTTCTTGGTCAGTGCGACATTCTGCTGTGTGTCTTGCCGCTGACCGGGCAAACCGAAGGCATCCTCAATCGCCAGCTTTTCGAGCGCCTGCCCCCAGGTGCCGCGCTGATCAACATGGGCCGTGGCGGGCATCTGGAGGAAGCGGACCTGCTTGACGCGCTGGACAGCGGCCAATTGAGCGCTGCGGTGCTGGATGTGCTGCAACAGGAACCTGCACCGGCTGATCATCCGTTCTGGCAACACCCGAAGATCATGCTGACACCGCATGTCGCGGCCATGACCCAACCGGAAAGCGCCTTCCCTGGCCTGCTCGATAACATTCGCCGCTTTGAGCGTGGTGAAGCGATGCAGGGGCAGGTGGATCGCGGCCAGGGTTACTGATGCGTTGGATTATCGTGCCGACGCTCCGCGTTGGTACGCCGTTCTGAACGCTACAACCCCCCCACATGAAACGCCTTCACTTCCAGGTATTCATCCAGGCCGTAGCTGGAGCCTTCGCGGCCAAGGCCGGATTGTTTGACACCACCGAACGGGGCGACTTCCATGGAGATGATGCCGGTGTTGAGGCCGACCATGCCGAACTCCAGCGCCTCGCCGAAACGCCATGAGCGACGCAGGTCCTGGGTGAAGTAGTACGCGCCAAGGCCATAAGGCGTGGCGTTGGCCAGTGCCAGCGCTTCGGCTTCGTCGGTGAAGCGCATCAGTGGCGCAACAGGCCCGAAGGTTTCTTCGTTGGCCAGCAGCATGCCCGCATGGGTTTCGCCCAATACCGTTGGCTGGACGAATTGGCTGGTGCCATCGGGACGGCCGCCATGCAGCAACTTCGCGCCCTGGCTTAGTGCATCATCGATGTGCCGGGTAACCTTGCTGACCGCCGCCGGGTTGATCAGCGGGCCAATGGTCACGCCCTCTTCCAGGCCGTTGCCGACCTTGAGTTTGCTCACTTCCTCTACCAGCCGTGCAGCAAAACGGTCGTAGATGCCGTCTTGTACCAGAATCCGGTTGGCGCACACGCAGGTCTGCCCGGCGTTGCGGAATTTGCTGAGCATGATGCCCGTCACCGCCTGTTCCAGGTCCGCGTCGTCAAACACGATGAAGGGCGCGTTGCCGCCCAGTTCAAGGCTCAGGCGCTTGATGTGTTCGGCGCTCTGGCGCATCAGCAAACGGCCGACCGGGGTCGAGCCGGTAAAGGAAATTTTGCGCACCACCGGATTGCCGGTCAGTTCTTCGCCAATGCCTGCGGGCATGCCGGTAATGACGTTGAACACACCGGCAGGAATACCCACACGCTCGGCCAGTACCGCCAGCGCCAGCGCCGACAAAGGCGTAAGGTCCGAAGGTTTGACGATGATCGGGCACCCGGCAGCCAAGGCCGGCGCGCACTTGCGGGTGATCATGGCGTTGGGAAAATTCCACGGGGTGATTGCGGCGCACACACCCACCGGCTGCTTGAGGGTCATCAAACGACGGTCTGCGCTGGGCGCGGGGATGGTTTCGCCGTAGCAGCGGCGCGCCTCTTCAGCGAACCATTTGACGAAGCTCGCGCCATAGCGGATCTCGCCGCGAGATTCGTTCAGCGGCTTGCCCTGCTCAAGGGTCATGATCAGCGCCAGGTCTTCGACGTTGTCGAGCATCGCCTGATGCCAGCGCTCCAGCAGGGCCGCGCGCTCGGCAGCGGGACGTGCGCGCCAGGCGGGCCAGGCACGATTCGCAGCTTCGATGGCGCGACGGGTTTCAGGGCCATTCAGGGCCGGAACCTGCGCGATCGTTTCGCCGGTCGCCGGGTCGCTGATGGTCAGCGTTGCACCATCGTCAGCGCTGATCCATTGCCCATCGACGTAGGCGCGGTCTACCAGCAGGCTGGGGTCTTTCAACTGATTCTTGAGCATGGTCGAGTCCTGTTTCGGGATACCTGCCAGTCTAGGCAGGCGCCGCAGTCCAGGATGCTGAAAGCAGGATAACGGCAGCGTCCGATGCTGAAATTTGCCCTCGGACGGCAGCCTCTACTGCTTCAACGAACCCAGCAGGCTTTGCAAAAAGCGCTCGCCCGCGTTCATCTGGCTCTCCTCGATAAACTCGTCCGGCTTGTGTGCCTGCTCGATGGAGCCAGGCCCGCACACCACCACCGGCACGTTGAGCCGCCCGGCGAACAGGCCGCCTTCAGTGCCATAGGAGACCTTGATGTGCTGTGTGCCCGGTTCGGCAAATGCATGCAGCATGCGCACTGCTTCAACGCTGGGGTGTGTCTCAAGCGCCGGGTATTCGTTCATCACTTCGATTTCGATAGCGGCCACGCCCGACAATTGTTTCGCTTCGCGTACCAGCACTTCGGCGCGCTCGCGCAGTTGCTCCAGCAGCACGTCGGGATTGTCGCCCGGCAGGTTGCGGTATTCGAATTCCATGGTGCACAGGTTGGGCACAATGTTCAGCGCCTTGCCGCCATCGATACGGCCGATGTGCACGGTGCTGTAAGGGATGTCGTAACCCTCGTCACGCGCGCCTTGTTGCTCGATCCGTTTCTGGCTGTTGCGCAGTTCGGCGATGAAATCGCTGGCCAGATGAATCGCGTTGACCGCCCTAGGCGCCAGCGACGAATGCGCCTCCTGGCCCCGGCAGAAGGTGCGATAGGACGCCTTGCCCTTGTGCCCGACGGCAAACTGCATCAGCGTCGGTTCGCCTACCACACACAGAAACGGGCGCACGGGTGCCAGATGCAACACATCCAGCAGCCGCCGCACGCCGACACAGCCGATTTCCTCATCGTGGGACAGCGCCAGTTGCAGCGGGCGCATCAAGGTCATGTCCGCGGCATCGAGCATCGCGTCGATGGCCAGGGCAATGAAACCCTTCATGTCGCAGGTGCCACGACCGTAGATGCGCCCGTCGCGCAGGGTCGCCTGAAATGGCGGCATCGTCCACGCCTGGCCCGCAGCAGGAACCACGTCGGTGTGCCCGGAAAGCAGCACGCCCGGCACATCACGCGGGCCGGTGCTGGCGAACAGGTTGGCCTTCTTGCCGGTCTCGTCCTTGACGATCAACGACTCGATGCCTTTGCTGGCCAGCAGTTCACGGACGTATTCGATCAGTGCCATGTTCGGCTCCGACGACACGGTGTCGAAGGCGATCAGGCGTTTGAGAATTTCCAGGGCGCGGGGGCTCATGAGGCTTTACTCGCTTGTTCGGTAACGATTTCAAAACGGCGAATGTCGAACGGGCTGATCGAGGTGCTGGTCGTGCCGGTGCTGATCAGTTCAGCCATCACGTCGCCCACGCCCGGACCGAGCTGGAAGCCGTGACCGCAGAAGGCGAACGCATAGAACAGGCCGTCGACCTTGCCGCTGCGGCCCATCACCGGCAGCGAGTCCGGCGTGTAGCCTTCAATGCCGCTCCACACGCGGATGATGTTCAGGTTGCCGACGCCGGGCAACAGCCGACGCATCTGCTGCACCTGATTGATGATGCTGCGCGGCTCGACATAGGCGCGGCGGTTGACCATGTCCGGCTTGCTGCGAAAGCCACCGCCGATGACGATGTTGCCACGTGCGATCTGCCGAAAGTAGATCACTTCGTGAGGGATTTTGGTGAACACGCCGATGACGGTCGGCAGCGCATAAGGCACCGGTTCGGTCACGGCCATCTGCGGGCCATTGGTTTCCAGCGGTACGGGCTCGCCAAACTGCGCGGAGAGTTTTTGCCCCCAGGCACCTGCGGTGATCAATAATTGATCGGCAGTAAAAATGCGTCCGTCAGTGGTGGTGACTTCGAATTCGTGACCGACCTTTTCCACATGCGCCACTTCGGTACGCTCTTCGATGCGCGCCCCGGCACGAATCGCTGCGCGCGCAAAAGCCGGTGCGGCCAGACGCGGGTTGGCGTGGCCATCGTGCGGCGCGTAGGAGCCGCCCTTTACGTCCGGCCCGAGAAACCCGAAACGCTCGTGCAGTGCCTTGCCGCTGTAGATTTTCAGGTCCAGCTCACGGGCTTCCGGAGCCGCGGCATAAGCTTCCAGTTCAGCGATTTCATCCTCGCGATAGCAGACGCGCATGTGACCGCTGGGCAGAAACTCCAGGTCTTCACCGATCAGCTCCGGCAACCGCTGCCACAGTGCTCTGGAACGGTTGGCCAGTTCCAGCTGACCAAGGTGCCGGCCTTGACGGCGCACGTTGCCGAAGTTGACGCCGCTGGCGTACTGGCCGATCACGTCGCGCTCCAGCAGCGTCACCGACTTGCCGCGCTGACGCAGAAAAAACGCCGACGCCGAGCCCATGAAGCCGCCACCGACAATCAGTACATCCACTTTCGGTTGTTTCATGAGGTCACCTCGTCCACCAGCATCGACAGCGGTTTGACCGGTGCCTGCCCGCGCTGACGACCGACCTGCTCGACTGGCACACCGGCCTGGGCAGCGATTACTTCGGCACCGGCCTGAGAGCAATAACGCCCTTGGCAACGGCCCATGCCGACGCGACTGAATGCCTTGGCGCGGTTGACTTCGCATGCGCCCTTTTCACGCACCACGCCGCGCAACTCGCCTGCGCTGATCATCTCGCAGCGGCAGACAATCGCTTCATCGGGCAACGCAGCTGCCTGGGCAGCAGGCCAGGGAAACGCTTCGGTCAGCCCGACACGGAAGCGGTCCATGACCAGCAGATTCTTGCGTACTTCTTCGCGGCGCGAGTTATCCACAGGCCGGCCAAGATCGTCCAGCAGCGCCATCGCCGCCAACCGCCCTGCCTGCTCGGCAGCATCGGCACCGCGAATTTTTGCGCCGTCGCCTGCTGCATAAACGCCGTTCACTGAGGTGCGACCGTCTTCGTCGACCGCCAGCACCCACTGCCCGGACGCATCGTCGAAACGCAGCTGGCAGCCGGCCAAGTCAGCCAGTTGGGTTTCCGGACGCAGGTGATAACCCAGCGCCAACGCATCGCAGTCGACGGACAGCGAGTTGCCGTTGGCGAGCTTCACCCGCACGCCGGTGACGCCGTCCTGCTCGCTGCCGATAATTTCCTCAGGCTGCACGCCCAGGTGCACCGGCACTTTGGCGCTGTACAACTGGGCCAGCAGCTTCATGCCGTTGAACAGCAAGCCTGGGCGCGCGAGCAATTTGGGCATCGCGCCGATGCGCTTGCTGAACGGCGAAGTGTCGAGCACAGCAGCCACGTCGGCACCGGCTTTGACGTACTGGCTGGCAACCAGGTAAAGCAACGGGCCGCTGCCCATGAACACCACACGACTGCCGATGGACACCGACTGCGACTTGAGCGCGATCTGCGAGCCGCCCAGGCTGTAGGTGCCCGCCAGTTGCCAGCCCTTGATCGGCATCAGCCGGTCGGTGGCACCGGCACACAGGATCAGTGCGTCGTATTCCACCACGGTATGCACGCCCTGGCTGGCACAGCACAGCTCGCCGTGCGTGAGGTTCCAGGCCAGCGTGTCGGGGCGATAGTCGATTTGCGCGCGCAGGCGATCAAAGCTTTCGTGCAGGTCACGCGCCTTGGCGGCTTCGGTGCCATACAACGCTGAATAATCGCGCTTAAAGCCTTCTGGCTGACGGCGATAGATCTGCCCGCCGTCGCGCCGGTTTTCGTCGATCAGAATCGGCTTGATGCCCGCCGCCAGCAAGGTTTCGGCGCAACGGGTGCCCGCCGGGCCAGCGCCAATGATGACGACTCTCGGGCTGGCAGGGTTCTGAACGTCTAACCGTGAAGAAGTGGCCATTTCGCCTCCGGTTGGGTGGTGACGATATCGAGTCCGTCGCGGACTTCATTGGAGCAGGCGCGCAGGCGCTCGCCGCTGCGGGTCCAGACCCAGCAATCCTGACAGGCACCCATCAGGCAAAACCCGGCACGGCGTCCGGGGTCGAACTCGGACTGGCGCAGCGTGGCTTTGCGGGTCAGCAACGCCACCATCAAGGTGTCGCCCTGCAATGCTTCTATGGGTGCGCCATCGACCATCAGGCTCACAACCGGGCGATCACGTTCGCCCAGTCTCACAAAACGGCCACTCATGCGTAGGCTCCCACGGTCACAGGATTAAGGTTTTCTTGTACGGCCTGCAGTTCGTCGCTGTCGCGATGGCAGAGGATCTCGCTGCCGCCTGCGATCTTGCGACGGCTCGGGGCAGTCTTGTTGCACAGGCCTTCGACACGGGCCGGGCAACGGTTGAGGAAGGTACACAGTTCGGGGTTGTTGGCCGGGGCGCTGATGGGTGGCAGCTTGCCGCTGGTCACACCACAGGTTTCCAGCCAGCCCTGACGCAGTTCCGGCACTGAGTGCACCAGCAGGTCGGTGTACGGATGGAACGGCACACGGCTGAACGCTTCGCGGCTGCCCTCTTCGACCTTGTGGCCGCTGTACATCACCACAATGTCGTCGCACAGCGCGCGGACGGTGGAAATGTCATGGCTGATGAACAGGTAGGAAACGCCCAGCTTGCGGCGCAGTTCGCCGAGCAGTTCAAGGATGCACGCGCCCACCACGGTATCCAGCGCCGAGGTCACTTCATCACAGAGGATCAGGTCCGGCTTGGCCGCCAGCGCACGGGCCAGGTTGACGCGTTGTTTCTGGCCACCCGACAGTTCGTTGGGACGCCGCTCGGCCAGCTCGCGAGGCAGGCGCACCAGGTCCATCAGTTCGTCAATGCGATCATGCAGGGCTTTGCCCTTCAGGCCGAAATACATCTTCAACGGGCGCGCCAGAATTGCGCTGATGCTGTGCATCGGGTTGAGCGCGGTGTCGGCGTTCTGGAACACCATCTGGATGCGCCGAAACTGCTCTTCGGTGCGTCCCGCGAGGGTACCGGACAATTCGGCACCGTCGAATGTCAGGCTGCCGTGCGCCGGGTCCAGAAGACCGGCGACCACACGGGCCAGGGTCGACTTGCCCGAACCGGACTCGCCGATCACGCCAATGGCCTGACCACGGCGAATGGTCAGGTCGATGTCTTCCAGCACGCGAATCATCGGCATGCCTTGCAGGTTCTTTTTGCCATAGCCCGCCGTCAGGCCCTTGATGGTCAACAGCGTGCTGTCCTTGACCACTTCGCTGGCCGGTTTCAGCACTTTGTCGGGCCGCGCCGCTGCCAGCAGGCTGCGGGTGTAGGCGTCTTCCGGGCCTTTGAGCAGCGCTTCAGTGCTGCTCTGCTCGATAATCCGCCCGCCATTGAGCACCACGATCTGATCAGCCATCTGCGCCACGACGGCAAGGTCGTGGGAGACATAGACTGCCGTCGCACCGCGCTCGCGCACCACCCGCTTGAAGGCGCGCAGCACGTCGATCTGCGTGGTGACGTCCAGCGCCGTGGTCGGCTCGTCGAGGATCACCAGCAACGGGTCGCTGATCAGCGCCATGGCCGCCATCACTCGTTGCAACTGACCGCCCGAAACCTGATGCGGATAGCGCTGGCCGATGCTTTCCGGGTTGGGCAAGGCCAGGTCGCGGAACAGCTCTACGGCCTTGGCTTGCAGGTCTGCACGGCTGCCCAGACCATGAATCAGCGCGCCTTCGATAACCTGATCAATAAGTTTTTTTGCCGGGTTGAAAGCCGCCGCGGCACTTTGCGCAATGTAGGAAACACGGTTGCCGCGCAGGCCCTGCAACTGGCTTTCGGGCAGGCTGAGCATGTCGTGCTCGCCCACCTGAACCACACCGCCAGCCAGTTTGCAGCCGCGTCTGGCATACCCCAACAGGGCCAGCGCAATAGTCGTCTTGCCCGAGCCGGACTCGCCAATCAACGCCAGCACTTCGCCTTTTTCCAGCGAGAAGCTGACGCCTTTGACGATCTCCAGCTCGCCCTGATCGCCATCGGCAACCACGCGCAGGTCTTGCACACGAATCAACTGGCTCATCTCAATGCCCTCCCGAGCGGCGACCACGCCGTGAGGCCAGCCGGTCGATGAACAGGTTGACACCGATGGTCAGCGTGCCGATGGCCAGCGCCGGGATCACGATGGCCGGAGCGCCCTGGCTGAGGCCGCCGATGTTCTCGCGTACCAGCGAGCCAAGGTCGGCATCGGGCGGCTGCACGCCAAGCCCCAGAAAGCTCATGCCGCTGAGCAGTAACACGATAAAACCAAAACGCAGCCCCAGGTCGGTCATGACCGGGTTGAGCATGTTCGGCAGGATTTCCCGGCAGGCAATGTAGATACGGCCCTCGCCGCGTGTGCGCGCCACTTGCACGTACTCCAGCGCCTCGATGTTCACCGCCAGGCTGCGGGCGATACGAAACGCGCCTGGCGTGTAGCTCAATACCGCCGTGCAGATGAGCAACACTTCGGACGAGCCGAACGCCGACACCATGATCAGCGCCAGCATTTTGCTGGGGATCGAGATGAACGCGTCCATCAGGCGGCTGATGATTTCGTCCAGCCATTTTGGCGCGACCACTGACAACAGGGCGCAAAGCGTGCCGATGCCGCTCGCCAGTACCGCCGAGATCAGCGCCAGGCCCACTGTAAAGCGCGCGCCGACCAGCACCCGGCTGAGCATGTCGCGGCCCAGGTAATCAGTACCGAATGGATAAAGCGCGCTCATGTTTTCAAACATGTTGTCGGAAACCACTTCGCCGACAGCATGTGGCGCTAGCCAAGGGCCGAACAGCGCAACCATCAGCCAGATAAAGCACACCGTTGCGCCCAGCAAGCCAAGCCATGAGGTGGGGCGGGACGCTTTTTTGCGCAGCACCGGTGCCGGCGCTTCAGGCGTCGATTTCGCAATGAATTGAGTCATTGGGTTCTCAGCCTCGGATTGGAAAGAATTGCACACAGGTCGGCCATCAGCACCAGACCCAGGTAAGCGGAGCAGAACAGCATGGTGCAGCCCTGAACCAACGCCATGTCACGGTTGGTTACAGCATCGACCATCAGGCTGGCGATGCCGGGGTAGTTGAAGATGGTTTCAACGATGACCACGCCGCCCAGCAGGTAGGAAAGGCTCAGCGCCACCGCGTTGACGATCGGCCCGATAGCGTTGGGCAAGGCGTGGCGCAGCACGATACGCACCGGGCTGACACCCTTGAGGCGGGCCATTTCCACATACGGGCTGTCCAGTTGGTCGATGACCGCAGCGCGGGTCATGCGCGCCATTTGCGCCACGATCACGCAACACAGGGTCATCACCGGCAGCGCGTAAGTACGCATGAACTGCCACGGCGAGCTGACGTCACCGCCATACGACAACGCCGACAGCCAGCCCAGATTAACGGCGAAAATCAGCACCGCCAGGGTGGCCACCAGAAATTCGGGCACCGCCACCAGGGTCAGCGTGATGAAACTCAGCGCCCCATCAAGGCGGCTGCCGCGGTACATCGCTGCGCCAATGCCCAGTGCCAGCGCTAGTGGTACCGAGACCAGCGCGGTAGTTGCCGACAGCATCAGGGTTTTCGGAAAGCGCCCGGCAATCAGCTCGGACACCGGCATTGCGTTGGACACCGACTCACCGAAGTTGCCACCGAGCAGGTTGGTCAACCAATGCAGGTAACGCACCACACCTGGCTGATCCAGGCCCAGTTTTGTACGCAATGCGGCGACCTGTTCAGGCGTCGCGAATTGCCCAAGGGCCTGTTGTGCCGCGTCTCCAGGCAACACCGCCGTAATGGCGAAGACCACGATGGAAACGATCAACAACGTCACGATCGCCGCGCCGAAGCGCTGCACGATCAACCAGAGTGTGTTGCTATTCATCTGCATCCTCCTGCTCGGTTCAGCGTTGCATTTATGCGTCCAGCCACACCTGCTCGCTGAACATGTAGCCCATGAAGCCGCCCAGCGGGTTGCTGGAGTAGCCCTGGATACGCTTGTCCACGCCGTCGATGTTGCTGATGAACACGGGGATGCCGATGCCGCAGTTCTGGCTCACCAGAGTCTGCATGTCGCCGTACATTTTGGCGCGCTTGGCGTCGTCGGTTTCCCCGCGGGCCAGCAGCAGCAATTGGTCGAACTGATCGTTTTTCCAGCCGGATTCGTTCCACGGTGCCGAGGACTGGAAGAACTGCGAGAAGATCACGTCGGCGTTCGGTCGCGGGTTGATGTTGCCGAAGCTCAGCGGGTGCTTCATCCAGTGGTTGGACCAGTAGCCATCGCTCGGCAGGCGGTTGACGTTGAGCGTCAGCCCGGCCTGTTTGGCCGACTGTTGCAGCAGCACGGCGATGTCCACCGAACCGGTCGCAGCAGGCGATGCCGCTACGGCCATGGTGATTTTTTCCATGCCGGCTTTCTTGAGCAGGAATTTGGCCTTTTCCGGGTCATAGGCGCGTTGCGGCAGGTCAGCGTTGAAGTAGCGCGAGCCGGGTGCAATCGGGTGGTCGTTACCGACGCGGGCATAGCCACGGAACACGGCCGATTTGACCTGCTCACGGTCCAGCAGGTACTTCATGGCCTCGGTGAATTCCGGGCTCTTGCCGGGCATCTGGTCCTGGCGAATGATCAGGTCGGTGTAGTTGCCGGACGGCGCATCCACAACGCGGTGCTTGGCACTGGCCGCGATGCGTGTGGTGGAGCGCGGGTTGACCTCGTTGATCATGTGCACGTCGCCGGACAGCAGCGCGTTGACGCGTGACGGCTCGTCGGCAATGGCAATGAATTCGATCTCGTCCAGGTACGGCAGGCCTGGTTTCCAGTAGTTAGGGTTGCGCGCACTGACCGAACGCACGCCAGGGTTGAACTCTTTGACGGTGAACGGGCCGGTACCGATGCCCTTGCTGAAATCTGTCGTGCCTTCGGGCACGATCAACAGGTGCGAAACCGCGAGAATCGAAGGCAACTCTGCGTTTGGCGAGCTGAGGGTGATCTGTACTTCCAGCGGGCCAGTGGCCTTGATCTCGGAAAACTGCGCCATCAGCGGCAGCACTTTCGAGCCGGTGGCCGGGTCCTTGTGGCGCGACAGGGAGAACACCACGTCGCCAGCGGTCAATGCCTTGCCGTTGTGGAAGGTCACGCCCTGGCGCAGGGTTACGGTCCAGACCGTGGCGTTGTCGCTCTCGATCTTCTCGGCCAGTTCCATGTGCGGAACCAGATGGCTGTCGAAACGGGTCAGACCGTTGTAGAACATGAAATGGCGAACGTAGTCGGTAGACAGCGCGCCTTTGGCCGGATCAAGTGTGTCAGCGGTGGAGCTGGACATGCCCGCTACACGAATGCGCCCGCCTGGCTTGCCTTTGACAGGCGCATCGGCGTCATCGGCAAAAACCTTGCCCGCCGCACCGAACAGGCTGGTCGAGCCCGCCGCAACCACACCTGCAACACCCAGCATACGCAACGCATCGCGCCGCGACAGACCACGATTGAGACCTTCGAAAACACGCAGGCTGTCTTCGCCTGTGATCAGCTGGGAGTCGGTTTTTTTGTCAGCCATATCAGTTCTACCTGTCGAAAAGGGGAAATTCCGAGTTGCTCACGGTTGGCCGGAGCGTCCTTCAAGCACACACGACGGTTAAACAAAAACTCAGTGGCGGCTGTCCTGATAGCGGTAATACGCACCTACCAGCGGCAGAAACCACGGCTTGCCGAAGTGGCCGGGAATGGCTGGCCAGTTCAGGTCTTTCCAGGGATTGGCCAACGCCTTGCCTTCCATGACCTCAGCCATCACCCGCCCCATATGCACCGACATCTGCACACCATGGCCGCTATAACCCATCGAGTAGAAGACGCCGTTGTGTTCGCCTGCACGCGGCAGACGGTCGGACGTCATGTCCACCAGCCCGCCCCAGCAGTAGTCGATCTTGACGTGCGCCAGTTGCGGGAACATCTGCACCATCGCCGCTTGCAGCACCTTGCCGCTCTTGGCATCGGAACTGCTGTTGGACATGGCGAAGCGTGCCCGCCCGCCGAACAGCAGGCGGTTATCCGGGGTAAGACGGAAATAGTTGCCGATCAAACGGCTGGTCACGTAAGCGCGCTGGTTGGGAAACAGCTGGTCAATCAGCGCCTGTGGCAATACTTCGGTAACGATGACGAAACTGCCGACCGGCACGATGCGTCGGCGATACCAGCCCAACCCGCCGTGCTGGCAGGCACCGGTCGCCAGTAACACCTGCCCGGCCTGAATAGAGCCTTTCGAGGTGTTGACCACGAAGCCGCCACGGTTGGCTTTCCAGTCCTTCACCGTGGCACCCTGATACACCTTTGCGCCGTGGCGCACAGCCGCATCGGCCAGGCCCAGGCCGAAACGGCCGACGTGCATCTGCACACCGTTGCGCTGCAGCAGGCCACCGTGAAATTCGTTTGAATCGATTTCGCTGCGCACGTCCTCAGCAGACAGCAACTCAACGTCGGCATCGACCTCACGACGAATCAGCTCGCAGGTGCGCGCCAGTCCTTCGTAATGCCCTGGCTTGGCCGCCAGCTTGAGCTTGCCGTTACGCTTGATGTCGCAGGCGATGTTTTCCTGCTCGACCACGGTGACGACGCTCTGCACCGCACTTTCATAAGCCTTGTAATACTCGCGCGCCTGATCGGCCCCCAGGGTCGCGCTCAATGACGCGTAGTCCTGAGCCACGCCGGTATTGCACTGTCCGCCGTTGCGGCCCGACGCTTCGCCGATCACCCGGCCAGCTTCCAGAACCACCACGCTGGCACCTTTCAAGGCCAATGCACGCGCCGCCGCAAGACCGGTGAAACCGCCACCGACCACCACAACGTCAGCCTGCCCCTCCACTGCGCCGTCCTGCGCGCCGGTAAAGTCTGGAGCCGTATCGAGCCAGTAAGACTCACTGCGCATTCTGTTCCCCTTGTCACTCATAGAAGAGCACCTTGAAAAATGCCGGTGTTGCGCGAGTTGTCCGGTTTAGAGGCCGACCAGCCCGGCAAGCCCGCCGATGTCCGGGATCTGGTGGTATTCATAAGAGCTGTGGGCTGGCTGTTCATGACCACGCGCCACAAATGCCTTGTTCTTGATTTTCATGTCGTGTGCGGAAAACAGGTCGTAACGGAAGCTTGAAGACACATGCAAGATGTCTTCCGGGCCGCAACCCAGGTTATCGAGCATGAATTCGAAGGCTGCCAGACGTGGCTTGTAGACCTTGGCCTGGTCAGCGGTGAACACCTTGTGAAACGGTGCGCCGAGTTTGTCGACGTTGGACATGATCTGGCTGTCGCTGGCGTTGGAGTAAATCACCAGCGGGATCTTGTCGGCGATTTTCGACAGCCCGGCGGGCACATCAGCATGTGGGCCCCAGGTCGGCACGGCGTCGTAATACAGCTGGCCTTCTTCGCGGTATTCAACGTTCCAGCGCTTGCAGGTGCGAGCCAGTGCAACCTTGAGAATTTCGTCGTACGGCATCCAGTCCCCCATGACCTGATCCAGACGATACGCCGAAAAATCCTTGACGAACTGATCCATCTGTTCAGCCGGAACGCGGTCGGCAAAGAGCTCGCGCGTCATGGTGCCCATGTGGAAATTGGTCAAGGTGCCGTAGCAGTCGAACGTAATGAATTTTGGTCGAAGAAAGCTCATTGTGTGCGGTCCTGAAAGTTCGTTGAGGTCATGGCATGACGAGCAATCCGGCCTGATGTCCAGGGGCGGTGATGCACGCTGCAGCACAACCTCATTACAACACCGTGAAATCAGCATATGGCGTTAAAAGTGATGGCTGCTTGATAGAAACCACCGTTTTGAGGTGCGCGCTCAGCAGACTTTGCGGGGCGCTCCAGCCTTGGGCAGCCCCCGGTTTTTGGCACTTTTTTGACCCTTTTCAGGGCGCTCGGGCTCAAACACGCGGGTTTGCACCGCAGAAACTGCGCCGCGCCAGTGATCTGCGAGCAGCGAATTCCGGCGGCTATATAAAGAGCCTGAAGCCGAAGAAAAACCACAAGCATTTGCTGCCGGGTGCGCGCCCGATTTAAGCAGTAACTGTGGTCTGGCGAACGGCGGTTTGTGGAATCTGCCGAATGCTTGCAGACCTCTTGTCAGCGCCCGCATCAGGTGGGATACAGCAAGCTTGCCGCAGCCTTTATTTTGCCGGTGCATCCTTCTGGACGGAGACACGTCATGCTCGCTCAGCAACGCCTCGACTTTGAATTTCGCCCCATGACCGCAGCCGACGTCGGCAACGCTCATGAGTTATCCATTGCCCTGAAGTGGCCGCATCGACTGGAAGACTGGGCCATGCTGCAACGTGTCGCCCAAGGCTTTGTTGCAGTACACAACGGTCGCTTGATCGGCAGTGCCTTCGCCTGCCATCAGGGCGAGTTTTCCACTATCGGTCTGGTGATTGTCAGCGACGACTATCAAGGCAAGGGTATTGGCCGCAAATTGATGGAGCTTGCTGTCGGCAGCGTGCCGCCGCGCACCGCCATCCTCAATGCAACACTTGCTGGCGCACCGCTGTACGAAAAAATGGGCTTCGTCAGCTTTGGTGAGGTTCAGCAGCGTCAGGGGCAGGCACAACTGCCTGACACAACCGCATTGAAAGCACAGGAAAGCAGTCGTGCGCTGAGCGAGGCTGACCACGCTCGCGTGCTGGAACTGGCCAACGCCGGTTCGGGCATGGACCGTTCGGCAACGCTGGGCGATGTGCTGAATAACCTTGAGCACGCAGTCGGCATCGAACGCGATGGCCAGTTGCAGGCTTTTGCCCTGTTGCGTCCTTTCGGCCGTGGCCTGTGCATCGGCCCTGTCGTCGCCCAGACGGTGGAACAGGCCAGGCACATGATCGAGCAACTGCTGGCCAAAGTGCCTTACGCCTTTGTACGCATCGACATCCCGACCGACTGCGGCCTGGCCGAGTGGCTGGACGAAGCCGGCCTCAAGCGTGTCGACAGCGTGACCTGCATGAGCATGGGCGCAGTTCCGCAAGCCCGCCAGGGCGTGCGCCAGTTTGCGCTGATTACCCAGGCGATCGGCTGATCGCCCGGAAGAACATCATCGTGCCAATGCTCTGCGTTGGCATGCAGTTCTGGACGCTCTGCGTCCGGTCTTGAGCATGTGACGCAGAGCGTCACGAAAGGCATTACCACGCAGAGCGTGGGAACGATCAGCCACTCTTCAACTTCAGGAGCCCAACCCAATGCCCCACCCCACAGTCCTGCTATTGGCCCGCGCTGACCTCAGCCCGGTAGATACCGAATTCACCACCGGCCCCATTGATGCGCATGACCCGTTCGACAGTGGCCGCCGCACAGCATTTGTCGATGAACAGGGTATTGCGGCTGGCATCGTTGAATTGGGTACGGCGCTCTCGGTGGAGGCCTACCCCTACACCGAAATGCTGGTGATGCATCGCGGCAGCGTCACGCTGACCTCTGGCACCGGCAGCATCACCATCAGCACCGGCGAAAGTGCCGTGATCGGTCGTGGCACGCAAGTACGTATCGAAGCGCAACCGGAAAGCCTCTGGGCGTTCTGCGCCTCCACCCAGGCCAGCGGCCCCGACAAACCCGGTGTCACCGCCCTGGACCGCCTCGCCATGCTCACACCGTCCTCACCGCCAGACCCGGCGATCATGATCAGCGCGCTGCCACAATGCCGCAGCAACAACCTGTTCGAAGACACCGCCAGCACTTTGCGCATCGGCGTCTGGGACTCCACACCCTATGAGCGCATCTCGCGTCCGCACAAAATCCATGAGCTGATGAACCTGATCGAAGGCAGCGTAGTGTTGAGCCTGGAAAACGGCTCGAGCCTGACTGTGAATACCGGCGATACCGTATTCGTCGCCCAGGGCGCGCCCTGCAAATGGACCAGCACGGGGTATGTGCGCAAGTTTTATGCGGTGACGTGAAGAAAGTTGTTGCGCCCTTCAGCCTTGTAGGGCGCAGCATACTTACATGCTTAGCTCTCGCCAGCGCAGTTAATCCAATGCAGCGCTAAAAGACAAGAATAAAAAATTTCTTTCGCCAATGCACGAAGAATCAGAAGTTTCCTACTTGCCTTACTTGTCGCCTGTGTTAAAAAAACACAACAAATGTCAGCAAGTAAAAATTTGCTCCTGACGGGCACAGTAAGATAGCGATACGCCTCATGCGTCGCTTTAACGTTTATCTATTAAATTAACTGGAGGCATTTTATCTGATCGACGCATTCATTATGCGCACGCCCTGCCTATCCCTCCGCGACACTCCATAAGCTGAACGATCCATATGGGCACGAACGACCGCTGCCCCGTTTCGTCTCGCGTTTACCTTATTCAAAATCAATATGAAATTACTCATTTAACTCAAGGACTATTCCCTATGAAAAACAATAAGACCTTATTGGCCTCCCTTGCTTTTGCAACACTGTGCACCAGTGTTACGGTGCAAGCGGGACCAGCAGTTACTGTTACATTTAAAAATCTGGGCTCCGAGGTGGCGGAGTATAAACCCGTTACGCGTAATGAGATCTCTGCCCGGCTGAATGCTAAATCACCGATTAACTCTGCAGTGCACCCGGGAGGTTCAGATACTTACTCGATGCAAAGCACTCTATCACCGGATACTAGCTACGCCAGTGTTCGCTACGTCATGGGTTCCAAGGTTTGCGTATTCTCGACCACCTTCATAAAGCTTCCCGGTGCAGGCGGGGCCAAGGTGCCGAAATGGAACAGGACTGCAAATTCTGAAGGCGGTGCTGTCTGCACGGCGACGTCTCGTGCTACCAATCTTTCCACCTACGCGTGGGCTGCTGAATTTACCATGAAATAAGCCCCGGAGCGTGCGTGTCGCATTTTGATACGCACGCTTTTCAGCGGAAAACTAAAGCGGTGTCTGGCGGGGCCGATACAAAGAGTGAATATAAAGCCACGGATTGGCCTCTGCCGCGAGGACGCAGCATGATTGATACAATATCCCTCAAACACCTCACCCATAAAACCGCACTAACGACTGTCGAGAAAAGCACCTCCGCCACGCCTTTAAACTCCAGCCTTAAAGAACTTGATTCTGGGCCTACCCCTGACGGCGCCACCTTCTCGACATTGTCCACTCAATTAAGTAGCAGCGCAGCACGAGCCCAAGCCCGCGACAGCAGTCTTGACTTCAAAAACCTGGGGGGCTTGGCAAAAAACATTAGTGATAAAGTTGCAGGCAACAGCTATTACGCCAATAGAAAACTGCACGACGCAGAGATTCCGGATACGGACGACCCTGCATTGCTCGAAAGAGCCATGCAAGCGACTTCGTTCAACAACGGGGCAGGAAAAAACCCATTCGCAGGTTTATCTCAGGATCAACTGAGGTTGATTATTTATGACGAGGGTGGCGACTTCACAATAAACGAAAGAAATGCCGCGTACTCCGAAAACTACTCTCAAGAGCAAGTATGGAAAAGGGCCATATGCCAAAGGTATACCGACGAATACAACGAAACCGGCAAAAGCACTCAAACACTGGTCATGCTTCTCGCCCACTACGACCAGCTGCCACCCATAGAAAAAGCACAATACCCCGCCAATTACGCCGCGCTCATCACATCGGACGACAGCTCGGCCATGGACATTTTCAACGCGCGGAAAAGCCAGTCAGGTATTCAGGAGGCTTGATTGCAAGACATGAAGAATCGCCGTAACGCTTACGAGAACTTGAGTGTCGACGAGGAAGACACAATTGCGCGCGCTCAGCGCCGCAAGTCAAGGAGTGCTCCGACGCTCCAGCACTATCTATTGATGGTGCTTTTACTGATGGGGCTGTGCGCTTACGGCCTGTTTCATTACAAGCATTTGCCGAAAACAATCGATGCCGCGCCTGCGCTATCTTCTGCTTTCGTCGTTGCCGACGCTCCGGCCGTTGTTCCGCTACCACTACACGAGACGCCGGGCCGCCCCCAAACGCTGTCTGAGTGCATGGGACCGGATAATCTCATCGGCGAAACGGTCGCTACCTGTCGATTCGGCAGAGGCCAAGAGACATTTCAAAATTCAAGCGCACAGGGCATGGTGTCTGCGAGCTACATGAGCCACTACAAGGCACAACAGCAAAGGCCGCAGCCAAGGCTCGCAGCGGCGCAATTCGTTGAGTCGGCCGTTGTGTGGCAGTGGGACAGGAAGCGCACCTATCACGCTGAATGGATCGTTACAGATGCTCAAATCGACGGCACCAGCGTGTGCCGTAACTGGCGTAGAGGCTCAATCGAATATCGGGAGTGTCGCAAGGGTGCCAAGGTGTATTTCAAGGAGCAGTGCAAGCGTCTCGCTGAATCCGCCACTCGCCAACGCTATTGCAGTGCGGCGAGCGGGTTTAATCCGTTGGGCTGAGCTGCGGCCACAGCGTTACTAAGGGTTCAGACCCAGCACGTAGAACTTGCTGTCCACCGCAATCAGCGGAAAGCTCGCAGGCAGATCCTCTTTTGCGATCTCCTGGAAACCGTGCTTTTCATAAAATCGATGTGCGGCGAGAAATTTGTCGGTTGTACCCAGAAACACTTCGGTCACGCCTTTGCGAGTCGACTCTTCGATCAAACGGTCCAGCAGCCTGGCTGCAATCGAGAACTCTTTGCCGCGAAACGGCGCGGCAACGAACATCTTGCGCAGCGCTGCCTGCCCTGAGCCGATGTCCTTGAGCGCGATACTGCCGACGACGTGATCACCTTGCACCGCGACCCAGAAATCGCCGGTGCCGGTCTGGTAAAACTCTGGAATCGCCTTCAGATCAGGCTGATCCTCGGCGGTGATGGGGATGCCGAATTCTTCACGCTGGATGGGCAGGATCAATGCCGACACACCTTGCTCATCGTTCGGCACAAAACGACGTACCTGAATTCCGGTCGCTGTCACAAACCACCTCCTTGTCCATCGTCACAAATGGAAATCAGTATTCCAGACAAGCAAACGCCCCGACAAGTCGGAGCGTCTTCATGAGCATTTACGGGGTCCGCATGAGGGACGGACTCGAAGATGTTTAATTACAACATGGCTCCGGCGACCTCGCGGTTACGGCGGTTGCCGTTGAATCAGGCGATCAGTCCTGCCCCTCCACCACTCGGGGTGGACAACTCCCGACCGCTGCGATTGAGCTGATCACTGGCCTAATGCGCTGTGGCCGAAGCAATAGCCATATGGGCAGAATTTGCGACGCATGAACGGCACAGGCTAGGCCATCCATCACGCGGTCAAACGTCGCGGACGTGCGGGCTCACAATGTTAATCGAGTCACATGGAGAGAGAATTGATACTCCGGTGTGCAGCGAAATTGACGGTTTGGGTACACAGGCTAAACAATGCAGACCTGCATTGCTTTGCTCCGGCAGTCCTGCCGCTGCGCAAGAGGTGCTGAGCGGATTTGGGATTTGATTGTTTTACCAAGGAAAGGGTTTATGGCTGAAGTAAAGAAAATACCTTACTACACGATGAAACGGTCTATTTTTCGTGGCAAAGTATGGAAAGAAAATGATGGACTAGAAGGTGCTGTCCCCATCAATACTTCGCAAGAAATCTCCTATGATCGTTGCGCGCCCGGTCAAGTAGTCTTAAAGCCCACAGAGCGCAGTAAAGAGCAACTCATAGCGCAAAAAACAGAAGCGGAAGGTAAGAGATCGCTTACTGAAGTTAAAAGTAATAAACCATCCTCCGGGGAAACCAAACCCTCAAAGCCCTATACGTTAGAGAGCGATGCGGAAGATAAGGAAAAGCTTCCAAAGTTCGATCTTCAGGATGTTCCTTTGGCTATGGACAAAATAGGTTGGCCGACAGCTGCCAAAATCGCCAGACGGTGGTTCGCTAACCCTAAGCATATCTACAATGACCAACCCAATTCAGTTCAACCCATTGATGACACAACAGCGACATTAAAATGGGCTTTGAAGTATGGAAGCGTAGCAGAAAAATTTAATGAATTGGTTGAGGAAAAAATTTACTCTGAAAAAGCAATTGCAGGTGCTAAACAAAAAATCCTCAAGCATGTAAAAAATAAATTCGATGATTCTAGTTCGGCAGCAAATCTTTCCTTTGATACGTCTCCTTGGATAAGGGATATCAGGCAGTTTCATATTGACTGGCAAATTCAATTTCAGGCTATATCAACAAGTAACACTCTTGACGGCCTGAGTTTAACTGATCTCACTGCCACGCTAGGAAATTTTAATATCTATGCTGCTATTGGCATGGTTGAAGTTGCTGTGGAAAAATTCTACAGATATGACGATAAAGCCAGAACCAAAACTTTTTGCGCTGAAGCTACGGCGACCATCACTAGTGTATATACCTACCTGAAAGATAACTATTCCTTTAGCGACAAAAATGATGGCAATAGTCAATATCTGGGGCACTGGAACAAAAATGACATGATTCTTTCCTATTCTGCTGTTGTCAGTGATCTTGTTGACGGTAAGAGAATTCATACTAATATGGGTAGTGCCCCTATAACTGAAACTAAAGTCAATTGGAACTATTTGCCTGGCGGGCAGATTGACAAGCCAGTAGATAAGAGAACAGGTGTTGTCAGAAAATTTATGGAGAAAGATGTTTACTGGCCTGTGTACAATAGCTCTTATAGTGAGTGGAGAGAAAAAGCATGGTCGAGGTGGCGATTTTATGATTTACAGCAGACCTGAAATACACAAACTAAAAAAGCCTATTATCATAAAGCTGGATACATTATGCAAACCCCCAGAACCCATGTAAGAAAAATGTACCTCAGGTCTTTTTTCTTCTTTATTTTCATGCTGACTGCTTTGGTTATTTACTCCGCTGCATTCAACGTGCTAGACAGCACTGACTGCCAAAGCTACAACCACACTAAAGAATTAAACGGAGGCACAAAGAACTTTGACAATAAGACGTTTGTGATAAGCATTTGCGGAGTCGGGGTAAACAATAGCCTTTTTAATGGCGATGGCATGGAGAGGGTCCGGTTGACTATTTCCGACGATCAAGGCGAGCTATTAGCCAGAAGGTACTATAGGGTCTTTTGGGACGGCCAGCCCGGACATGAGCCGCTTAAGGTTTCTGATAACAGTATCACCTATCAAGACGACAGGGAGCAAAAAGACCACGCAATCACTATGCCTCCTACACGCTTGGAATGGATTCGCGCAAGGCTTCCCCTGTAATTTTGGTCTTCATACGAATGGGCTTATTACGGATTTTAGAAAAGCCCTGATGCAGTGGAAGCGCTCATTGATAAGTATTTAGCCAGAGACTATACAAGCCCTCTGGCTGGCTCTGAAGTAAAGGGCGTAAAGTTTGATTTATTAAAGTGCCTTGATCTCTACCACAGTAAAAAATTCAATGTTCTGGTAAAGAATATTGTAATAAAACCGGGCCACGCACATAGGCAAGATAATAAATGACAGATGCCAACGCTGACATTTCCACGCAGATTGTGCGGACGCGATTCAATCGTCGGTTCGCAATCTGAAAGGGCCTACATCAAGTACTCAATTCCAGGACCAAAAAAAACCGCCTGATGAAGGCGGTTTTTTAAAGAGGCTAATTAAAGCTTCTTACAACTTCGGACCCGCAGCCTTGATGGCGTCGCTCACGTCGAACTTCTTGAAGTTCTCCACGAACAGACCAGCCAGGGCCTTGGCGGCTTCGTCGTAGGCAGCCTTGTCAGCCCAGGTGTTGCGTGGGTTGAGCAGGCCGGTGTCTACGCCGGGTACCGATTTCGGTACATCGAGGTTGATGGTGTCCAGGTGCTCGGTTTCGGCACCGATTAGTGCGCCGCTCTGGATGGCTGCGATCACGCCGCGGGTGGTCGGGATGTTGAAGCGCTTGCCGACGCCGTAGCCGCCGCCGGTCCAGCCGGTGTTGACCAGGTAGACCTTGGATTTGAAGCCACGGATGCGCTTGATCAGCAGTTCTGCGTATTCGCCAGCCGGACGCGGGAAGAACGGTGCGCCGAAGCAGGTGGAGAAGGTGGACTTGATGCCCGAACCCGAACCCATTTCAGTCGAGCCGACCAGTGCGGTGTAACCCGACAAGAAGTGGTAGGCGGCCTGTTCTTCGCTGAGGATCGACACAGGCGGCAGTACGCCGGTCAGGTCGCAGGTCAGGAAGATAACGGCGTTCGGCTCGCCACCGAGGTTTTTCGGTGCGCGTTTTTCGATCAGTTCGCGCGGGTAGGCCGCACGGCTGTTCTGGGTCAGGCTGCTGTCGGCGTAATCGGCTTTTTTGGTAACCGGGTCGAGTACGACGTTTTCCAGTACCGCGCCGTGCTGGATGGCTTTCCAGATGACCGGCTCGTTCTTCTCGGACAGGTCGATGCACTTGGCATAGCAACCGCCTTCGATGTTGAACACTACGCCTTCGCCCCAGCCGTGTTCGTCGTCACCGATCAGGTAACGGCTTTCGTCGGCGGACAGGGTGGTCTTGCCGGTGCCGGACAGGCCGAAGAACAGGGTTACATCGCCCTCTTCGCCCATGTTGGCTGCGCAGTGCATCGGCAGAACGTCCGAAGCCGGGAGCAGGAAGTTCTGCACCGAGAACATGGCTTTCTTCATTTCGCCGGCATAACGCATGCCTGCGATCAGTACCTTGCGAGCGGCGAAGTTGATGATCACGGTGCCGTCGGAGTTGGTGCCGTCACGCTCAGGGTCGCAAACGAACCATGGCGCGTTCTGGATTTCCCACTCGTCCTTGCCAGCCGGGTTGTACTGTTCAGGGTTGATGAACAGGCAACGGCCGAACAGATTGTGCCACGCAGTCTCGGTGGTCATCTTGACGGGCAGGTAGTGCGCAGGATCGGAGCCTACATGAACGTGGGAAACGAAGCGCTCGCGCTCGGCGAGGTACGCACCGACGCGGTTCCACAAGGCGTCGAATTTCTCGGCCGGGAACTTGCGGTTGATCGGGCCCCAGGCGATTGCGTCCTGGGTGCTCGGCTCTTCAACGATGAAACGATCGACCGGCGAACGGCCAGTACGATGGCCTGTCTCCACAACCAGTGCGCCAGTGTCGGAAAGTACGCCTTCGTTACGGGCAAGGGCTTCCTTGACCAGTTCGTCGGTGCTCAGATCGGTGTGCACAGCGTTGTTGATTTGCGTCATGAGGTTCCCCGTCGGCCTGTAGCCGAGTGCTCCAAACGGTTTTGTAGTAAAAAAACAACCACTACTACAGCGTAAAAGTGGGCCGGATTATGCCAGAAATGCCCAGAAATGGTAGGACCCTCCTGTCAGAACAGCATTACAAGGGCCCATACCGTATTCTGAGGGGCTTTACGCGCTGATCAATGGCGCGTGTCAGACGGCGAATCGACACCGCCGCCAGCAAACAGCTGTGCAACGTCAGTGGCATCGAACAGGTAGCGCTCGTTGCAGAACTGGCAGTCGATCTCGATCGTGCCGTTGTGCTCGATCACCAATTGCTGCGCGTCCTCCAGCCCGAGACTGACCAGCGCATTTGCAGATCGTTCGCGAGAGCAGCTGCAACGGAAGCAGATCGGTTGAATATCGAACAGGCGAACCGGGTCTTCGTGGAACAGGCGATGCAGGATGGTCTGGTTATCCAGACTCAGCATTTCTTCGGCCGTGAGAGTGTTGGCCAGGGTGATGACATGCTCCCAGTTGGCATCACGCTCTTCAGCGTCGGTGATCTGCGCGGCAGGCAATTGTTGCAGCAGCAATCCACGCGCACGATGACTGTCAGCCTTGAGCCAGAAACGCGAACCCAGCTGCTCGGACATCACGAAGTAGTTGGAGAGGCTTTCCGACAAGTCGACCCCATCCAGCGCCACGATGCCCTGATAACGCTGGCCTTGGCGCGGGTCGACGGTCAGCGCCAGCGATCCGTCAGGCATCATGTCCTGAAGGCCCGCGCCGGGGTTGATCAGCGATTCGTCGTATCGAGCGATGCCACGTAGCTCACGTTCGCTGGAGCACTCGACCATCAGCAATGGCACTGCGCCGCTGGAGCGAGCCTGCAGGATCAACAGGCCGTCGAATTTGAGGGTGCCGACGAGCAGCGCAGCCGCCGCCATCAGTTCGCCGAGCAACTGCGCGACCGGCTCCGGATAGGGATGCTTGGCGAGCACTTCGGCGTAACTGCGCTCCAGAGCGACCAGTTCTCCGCGAACGTCGCTTTCGTCGAAGATGAAGCGCTGGGTGAAATCGGTGTCCGGTAAATCATGCATAGGGAAGGTATCTGAAGTAATGACATTGGATGGCACGCGGCTGAGCAAGCACCGTCCGGCACTCGAAAGCGCCGCGGCCATGCGGATTGACCGGCATTTTAGGAGCTATCCGGTGCGCTTCCAAGCGGGTTGGCCCTTCGGGCTGATCGCCGGAGCTGCCCGGTGCAGTGTTTCAGTCGTTGCTCTGGCTGGCGCGGAAACCGAAAAGCTCCCGGCGTTGCTTCTTGGTCGGCTTTCCGTCGGTGGTTACTCCCAGGTTGCCGGCCTTGCGCTGAGCCGCCGCGTTCTCGCGTCTGGCGATGCTATCGGGCGTCTCGTGATACAGCGTTTGAGCCTCCGGCGCGCCACGCCGAACGATGGATAATGCCTCGACCACCACCGTGCGGTCGTCGAAGCCCATGCGAATCTGAAACTCGTCACCGATACGCGGCTCCTTGCCGGGCTTGCAACGTTCGCCGCGACAGTGCACCTTGCCGCTTTCGATAGCCGCTTTGGCCAGCGCACGTGTTTTGAAAAAGCGCGCGGCCCAGAGCCATTTATCCAGGCGGACCTTATCGTCTTCTTCTGGCTTTTGCGCCATTTGAATTCCTCATCAATGTGACAGTCTGAACTTTACCAGGCCAGATAAACAAAGCGACGGCACATGCTCGCCCCCTTTTTCTGTGCCCCCATGAACATGAAGTAACCGATATGTGCTTGTCAAAAACAGCTATTCATCTTTTTATTGCCCCACACCTATATGGAGCGCGACGTGACAGATTTTCCAACTTCGTTGACCGCCCCTAGAAAAGGGTGTGCTGGATGCACTGGCAGTCCAGAGCTGGATTTCTCGTTTGACTACGCCTATCAGCCGATCGTGAACCATCACGACCAGTCGATTTTCGCCCATGAGGCGCTGGTTCGCGGGCCCAATGGCGAGGGCGCGATGTCAGTCCTGAGTCAGGTCACAGACCAGAATCGCTATCGATTCGATCAGGCCTGTCGGACCACCGCCATTGCTGGTGCCGCGAAACTGGGCATGACCGAGCGTTTATCGATCAACTTCTTGCCCAACGCCGTGTATCGTCCCGAGCTGTGCATCCGCAGTACGCTGGAGGCCGCCAGGCAACACAACTTCCCTATCGAGCGCTTGATTTTCGAAACCATCGAAAGCGAGCATGTGAACAACAATGGTCATTTGAGCAACATTCTGCGCGAATATCGCGAGTTCGGCTTTATGACCGCTATCGATGATTTCGGTGCCGGGTATTCCGGGCTGACGCTGCTCGCGGACTTTCAGCCAGACCTGATAAAACTCGACATGAACCTGATTCGCGACATTCATCGTGATCGCGCGCGTCAGGCTATTGTTCGTGGTGTTGTCACAATGTGTTCGGACTTGGGGATTAAGCTCATTGCCGAAGGTATAGAGCAGGTTGAGGAGCGGGACTTTCTCACCGATTGCGGCATTTTCCTGATGCAGGGCTATCTGTTCGCCAAACCTGCATTCAAAGCCCTGGCGCAGATAGCACCTGACGCCTGGCAGAAGTCTTGAGAAATACGGAATCGCATTGAAGACATTCGACCATCTGACAGTCATCGGCCTGCGCGAGTGGGTGGCGCTTCCCGACCTGGGGGTGGCGGGCCTGCGGGCAAAAATCGATACCGGTGCGAGCACGTCAAGCCTGCATGCCACCGAAATCGAACCTTTTGAGCGCGATGGCCAGAAATGGGTGCGCTTCAACGCGCATCTGGGCACTGTGGTTCAGTTGCGCCATCGCCGCTGCGAGGCGCAACTGGTTGCCATGAAAACCATTAAAAGCTCCAACGGCCACGCGCAGGTGCGTTACGTCATTCGCACCACGCTGGCCCTGGGTGATCGTATCTGGCCAGTGGAATTCACACTGGCTTGCCGCAAGTCGATGCGTTATCGACTGCTGCTGGGTTCCAAAGCGCTGATCGACGGCCAACTGGTGGTCAATCCGGGCATAACTTACGTACAAGACAAGCCGGTGTTCCCGGCCTCTACTTCCTCAGGTGTTGCATGAAGATCGCTGTGCTTTCGCGTAATCCGCGTCTGTATTCCACCCGTCGTCTGGTCGAAGCTGGCATTGAGCGTGGCCATGAGATGGTGGTGATCGACACCCTGCGCGCCTATATGAACATCGCCAGCCACAAGCCGCAGATCCACTACCGCGGCAAACCTCTGGAGGGCTTCGATGCGGTGATTCCGCGCATCGGTGCTTCGGTGACTTTCTATGGCTGTGCGGTGTTGCGTCAGTTTGAAATGATGGGTGTGTTTCCGCTCAATGAATCGGTCGCCATTGCCCGCTCGCGCGACAAGTTGCGCTCGCTGCAATTGTTGTCACGCCGGGGCATCGGCTTGCCGGTTACAGGCTTTGCCCACTCGCCTGACGATATTCCCGACCTTATCCAGATGGTCAACGGCGCGCCGCTGGTCATCAAGGTGCTGGAAGGCACTCAGGGCATCGGCGTGGTGCTGTGCGAAACCGCCACGGCAGCCGAATCGGTGATTGAAGCCTTCATGGGCCTCAAGCAGGACATCATGGTGCAGGAGTACATCAAGGAAGCGGGCGGTGCTGATATTCGCTGCTTCGTTGTCGGTGACAAGGTCATCGCCTCGATGAAGCGTCAGGCCAAACCGGGCGAGTTTCGCTCCAACCTGCACCGTGGCGGCAGCGCCAGCCTGATCAAGATCACCCCGGAAGAACGCATGACAGCATTGCGTGCAGCCAAGGTCATGGGCTTGAGTGTGGCGGGTGTGGATATTCTGCGCTCCAATCACGGCCCGTTGGTGATGGAGGTCAACTCGTCACCTGGCCTGGAAGGCATTGAAGTCACCACCAGCAAGGATGTGGCCGGGATGATTATCGAGTATCTGGAGAAAAACAGCGGCCCGCACATGACCCGCACCAAAGGAAAAGGCTGACAGGGCGGCGACTCGACTCAATCGCTCAGGCCACGAGCTTGTCTGCGGATAAGCTGGCCTGAGCACTGCACTACCGTACATCTGTTAAATGCGCCGAGTAATCGATTCAGCAGCGCTATGTTCTTTCTGCAAACCCGCTTCTCTCCATCAGGCCGAAGACGACGTTTTAGCCACCTTCGCGCCGAATAGCCCTCTCGCCTCGCGACATAAATCAACACATTTCTGCTTATTTGTATGCCGATTGAGCATGAGGTAGTCGTTTACGGCATTAGACGTATGCGCGTGCCATGGGAATAGTTGCGACTTTTTTCGCCTGCTACAGAGCCGGGATGCTCGTCTGCGGTGACCTTCTCGGGACATTTCCAAAGGGATCCCCTGCCCTGAAACTGCTTTGCAAAGCACGCTCGGCGCATCGGTCTTGGACTTGCCCAAGCCACTTTGAACAAGGGTAATAATATGAAGAAGGCAAAGCTGAGTCTGGCCTGGCAGATTCTGATCGGACTGGTACTGGGTATCGCGGTGGGTGCGCTGCTCAACCATTTCAGCGCCGAGAAGGCCTGGTGGATCACCAATCTCCTGCAGCCTGCGGGCGATATCTTCATTCGTCTGATCAAGATGATCGTTATTCCTATCGTTGTCGCATCGCTGATTGTAGGCATCGCGGGTGTGGGCGACGCCAAGAAACTGGGGCGTATCGGTCTGAAGACCATCCTCTATTTCGAAGTGGTGACCACCATCGCCATTCTGGTGGGTCTGGTGCTGGCGAATGTGTTCCATCCGGGCACTGGCATCGACATGAGCACGCTGGGTACGGTGGATATCTCCAAATACCAGCAGACCACCGCCGAAGTTCAGCATGATCACGCGTTTATCGCGACCATTCTTAACCTGATCCCGTCCAACATCTTTGCTGCCATGGCGCGTGGCGAGATGCTGCCGATCATCTTCTTCTCAGTGCTGTTCGGTCTCGGGCTTTCCAGCCTGCAGGCCGAGGTCCGTGAGCCGCTGGTGAAACTGTTTCAGGGCGTCTCGGAAACCATGTTCAAGGTCACACACATGATCATGAACTACGCGCCGATCGGCGTGTTCGCGCTGATTGCGGTGACCGTCGCCAACTTCGGTTTCGCCTCCTTGTTGCCGCTCGCCAAGCTGGTGATTCTGGTGTACGTGGCCATCGCTTTCTTTGCCTTCGTGGTGCTGGGACTGATCGCTCGGGCATTCGGCTTCTCGGTGATCAGGCTGATGCGCATCTTCAAGGACGAGCTGATTCTGTCCTACTCCACCGCCAGCTCCGAAACCGTACTGCCACGCGTGATCCAGAAGATGGAAGCCTATGGTGCGCCGAAAGCGATCTGCAGCTTCGTGGTGCCGACGGGTTACTCGTTCAACCTCGACGGCTCGACGCTTTATCAGAGCATTGCGGCGATATTCATTGCCCAGCTGTATGGCATTGACCTGTCGATTGGCGCGCAACTGATGCTGGTACTGACGCTGATGGTCACGTCCAAAGGTATCGCGGGTGTGCCGGGTGTTTCCTTCGTGGTGCTGCTGGCAACGCTGGGCAGCGCAGGTATCCCGCTGGAAGGTCTGGCATTCATCGCCGGTGTCGACCGGATCATGGACATGGCGCGCACCGCCTTGAACGTGATCGGCAATGCCCTGGCAGTGCTGGTCATCTCGCGCTGGGAAGGCATGTACGACGATGAAAAGGGCGAGCGCTACTGGAACTCCCTGCCGCACTGGCGCAGCAAAGAGCCTGTACCGATGGGCCAGCCGACGGCTGACTGATCTTCGCCAATGTACTGACAAACCCCGGACCTCCGGGGTTTGTTGTTTTCAGGTCGCCGGTTAGACTGCCTGCCTTACCTGAGGAGTGACCATGACCGACGACATCGATAATGACGAAGAAGACTTTGCTGCCTCGACCCTGATCGAAGCCATCGAAAACCAGATCGAAGCTGGTAAACCGCCTGCAGCCAGAGCGGTCTTCAACATGCTGACCCTGGTGAACTATGAGCGTGAGGATATTCTGGAGATGATGGCCCACGTGCTGGCCATCGAGATCGATGCCTTGCTGGAGCAGGACCGTCCGTTCGACACGCAATGGTATGAAGCAGCGCTGCGCGCCCTGCCCGATCTGCCGCCGGAAAAGTAATCCTGCGGTCCGAGCATGCCAGCAAGATATATGCTGCAAACACTTCAGGCGCTGACTACACTGCAAATGCCCCGCTGCCGCTTGATCCTCCGGGGCCACACGCCAAACCGGCTTTAACGGTCATCCAGAACCGACGAGCGCAGATCGGACACGTCGATTCCAGAGCACACCCACCAGCCGGTGAGGTCGTACTACTACAAAAAGTCTGGAGTACCTATGTCGTATACCCCTGAGTTGGTTGCCGAACTGGAAATCCTTGCACTGTTCAATCTGGGAAACACCCAGGAAGGCCTCAAAGTCCACCATGTAGCGGCGCCCACGGCCGTCGCAGCAGCACAAAGACTCTTCGATAAAGGACTGACGACCCAGGTCGATGGCGGTTATCTGACCAGCCTCGGGCTTGAGGCCGCTCAACATGCCCAATCACTGTTGACCATCCTCAACGTTTCCAAACAAGCTGCCTGACGGTCGCAGGGCCTGCGCACAAAAAAGCGTGGCAGGCCCTTCACTTATCTGAACGCCGGTCGATACAGGATTCTGGCGTCAGAATAACAACCCGACTGAATCCTCTTCTCTCGGCTGCAAACCTTCTCCGCCATCTTTGCTCAGTAATTCCACGCCTGCACAGGCCAGATGCCTTGAGTTGCGATGACGCGTAATCCTGAAATTCGCCCCGACCTGGATGAGGGCATCGACCGCAAGGTTCTCAGCCAGCTGCGCAACCGTTTCCTGTCTCTCAATGACGGGCGATACGCGCGTGCCCTCGAAGGCATGTCGACGCGTCAGCAAAGCGTTCTGACGCTGCTGCCGCTGTTCTTTCACGTCAACCACCCTCTGCTGCCCGGTTACGTTTCCGGTGCCACACCTGCCGGCGTCTCGCAGTACGAACCGGACACGCTGGCGCTGGCTGAAGCGCAACGCCTGACGCGCTCCTTCTCGTACAAGGTCCGGCGTGGTAACGCTCCCCAGCCGATTCACGGCCTGTTTCTGATGGGCAGCCTGGGCACGCTGGCTCAGGCTGAACAAAGCGACATGGACGTATGGGTCTGCCACGACAGTGAGCTGGAGCCAGAGGCCATCGCCGAACTGCGCAAGAAATGCCAGGCCCTTGAAGCCTGGGCCGCCACTATGGGGGCAGAAGCACACTTTTTCCTGATCGACCCGCAGCGCTTCAAGCGCGGGGACCGTGATTCGCAGCTCAGCTCTGACGACTGCGGCACTACCCAGCATTACCTGTTGCTCGACGAGTTTTATCGCACGGCGATCTGGCTCGCAGGCCGCACCCCGATGTGGTGGCTGGTGCCGGTCTATGAAGAGCAGAACTATGAGGATTACACCCATACTCTGCTGAGCAAACGCTTCATCCGCGCCAGCGAGGTGCTCGATCTCGGTCCGATGTCGCACATTCCTCCGGCCGAGTTCATCGGTGCCGGATTGTGGCAGTTGTTCAAAGGCATCGAGTCGCCCTACAAGTCTGTGCTCAAGCTGCTGTTGATCGAGGTCTATTCCAGCGAGCATCCTCGCGTGCAGTGCCTGAGCCTGCGTTTCAAGCAAGCGGTGTTTGCCAACCAGCTGGACCTGGATGAGCTGGACCCGTACGTGGTTGTGTACCGGCGTATCGAAGAGCATCTACAGGCACGCAACGAGCAAGAGCGGCTGGAACTGGTGCGGCGCAGCCTGTACCTGAAGGTCAACAAAAAGCTCACCGGATCGAGCCGTCAGCGCAACACCGGTTGGCAACGCCTGCTGCTGGAGCGCCTGACCTGTGAGTGGGGCTGGGATGAACGACAACTGGCGCTGCTCGACAGCCGCAGCCAGTGGAAAGTCCGCCAGGTGGCCAGCGAGCGTCGTGCGCTGGTTAACGAGCTCAATTACAGCTATCGCTTTCAGACGCGGTTCGCCAGAACGCAAAGCACCGCCGATGCGCTCAATGCTCGTGACCTGACCATACTCGGTCGGCGTTTGTATGCGGCTTTCGAGCGCAAGGCGGGCAAGGTCGAGTTCATCAATCCGGGCATCGCCCCGGACCTTGCAGAAGACACGCTGACGCTGGTGCATTCTCCTGACAAGCGCGAGCCAGGCAAGCATCAGTGGGCCCTGTACAACGGCAACCTGGGTATTCACGAGTGGCCGAACTTTTCGCCGATCAAGCGCAGCCGGGAATTGCTTGAGCTGCTGACCTGGTGCCACCGCAACAACGTGATCGACACCACGACCCGCGTGGCGCTGCATCCAGGCGCCAGTGACTTGAGCGAGTTCGAGTTGTTCAACCTGCTGGGTGCCTTGCAGCAGAGTATTGAACTGCCGCTGCCCGAGGTCAGCGACGACGAGCTGCTCATGCCCAGTACACCCAGCGAGATACTGTTGCTGGTCAATGTCGGTGTCGACCCGCTCAGGCATCACCGCGACCTTAATATTCTGATGACCACCGAGCGCACCGACTCGCTCAGTTACGCGGGCGTCCGGGAGAATCTGGTGCTGACGCTGGACCAGATCACCCTCAATACCTGGAACGAAACGCTGGTCAGCCGCTATGACGGCCCGCATGCCCTGCTTGACTGCATGAGTGAACTGCTCGGCAGCCTGCCGCAGAGCGGTAAACAGCCGCAGATTCGCGTGCGCTGCTTCTGTCATAACCGGGCGCCTGCCATCGCCCAGCGGGTTGAAGAGTTGATCAGCACGGCCCGGTTGTTACTCGCCAGGCAGTTGAACCACCGTTATCTGATTCAGGTGCAGCAGCAGTATCACGTGTTGGAGATCAAACCCGGACAGGTCGGTCATGTAGTGGTCAACAGCCTGCCAGGCCTGTTCAAGTACCTGGGTGAAGAGCTGCCGTTGTACAGCCCTTTGCATCTGGACCCTCAGGCACTCGACGGCCACGATCTGGCCCTGATCCTGCCACTTGGCCAGCCTGAATGTATTCAGGTGTTCTACCGAATCAACGAGCCGGATGCCGACGTGTATGTGCTGGACGAACACAATTCGCTCTGGCACCAGCGCCTGCCGTATCACGACGAACAAAGCCTGCTGACGCCACTGCAGCGTTTTCTTCAATCGCTGGTTTATCGCCGAGGCGCGTCATTGCCGCTGGACGACCCGTCCGAGCCGGTTTCGCTGGAAACCCTGTATTACCAAGTGCTGCCTTCCGGCCCTGGGCTTGCCCGGCGTGTTGAACATCGGCTGGCACCGACTGCGGCGGACAAGGCGTTTTATGACGTGCAGGCAATCATCGAAGAAACCTCGCCCGGACAGCTGAGCGCCACGCTGTACTGCGACAACTGCGAGTTTTCCGAGCTGGAATATGGCGACCAGTTGTATGCCGCCGTTGCCCGGCAAATTCTCGGCAAACGCCTGGAACCCCAGCGCTATCGCTGTTACATCACCGACCTGGACCTGTCCGGGCTGCTGGATGACCGGCATGGACAAAGCATCCTCTTCCTGCATCACAAGGCCGAGCTGGAAAAGCTGTTGAACGAGGCGATGGACCAGGCCTGACGTACGCTTGTTCTGCCCCGCGCGCCTAACGTTCCAACGCGGAGCATTGGCACGATAGGTGTTCTGCGGGCCGCCTCTCGTTCCGCACGCTCCAGCGTGGGAATGCCGTTCTGGACGCTCTGCGTCCGCTCTTGAATGTGCGGCGCGACGCAAATTTGTGACGCAGAGCGTCACGAAATGCATGCCAACGCGGAGCATTGGCACGATAGGTGTTCTCTGGTGCGC
>NZ_JAWHOO010000031.1:48527-70973 GCF_032586855.1 Pseudomonas syringae group sp. J254-4
CGCAAATTTGTGACGCAGAGCGTCACGAAATGCATGCCAACGCGGAGCATTGGCACGATAGGTGTTCTCTGGTGCGCCTATCGTTCCGCACGCTCCAGCGTGGGAATGCCGTTCTGGACGCTCTGCGTCCGCTCTTGAATGTGCGGTGTGGCGCAAATTTGTGACGCAGAGCGTCACGAAATGCATGCCAACGCGGAGCATTGGCACGATAGGTGTTCTGCGGGCCGCCTATCGTTCCGCACGCTCCAGCGTGGGAATGCCGTTCTGGACGCTCTGCGTCCGCTTTTGAATGCGGAGGCGCTCTACGGATGCAGCGCCTTCGATTACTCGTACTCGCCCGCGGCTTCCGGCTGATATTCCACCGCCAGCAAGGTCAGCTTGAGGGTCTTGCCGCCCGGTGCTGGCCAGTCAATGTGCTGGCCGACCTGCAGACCCAGCAACGCCGAGCCCATTGGTGCCAGAACCGAGACGGTGCCGTCTGCGCCTGCATCCTGTGGATAAACCAGCTTGAGGTGGTAATCCTTGCCGCTGACTTCTTCACGGCAATGCACACGCGAATTCATGGTCACAACGCCCGCAGGCACTTCATCGTGGCCCACTACCTGGTCGGCGCGGTCCAGTTCGGCCTGCAACGCCTGGATGCCCGGCGTGTTTTCGTCCTGGCTGTCGATGAAACTCTCAAGACGCTGTACATCGAGGCGGGTGAGGATGATCGAAGGTGCTGTGGTCATGGTCTGGGCAGACTCCTTTATTCTCCATGAATAAAACAAAACCCCGCCGGGGTGGGCGGGGTTCTACGGGCCTCTCAATCTGGAGAAGCAGAGTCCGACACTAACACAGCGCAGTAAATACACAACCCGACACGGTATCAGCCTGCGGTCTGGCCCGCAGTGGCTCGACGCTGGTCCGCCTCATGGCGAATCTGTCGACGACGATGGTCATCGGCCGAGCGCCATTCGCGTATGTCTTCGACATGGCGGAAGCACCCAAGGCAAACCTTCTGCTCATCGAGCCGACACAGGCTGATACAGGGCGACGGTACAGCCGGGCTGACGTTGCTGAAAAGCGGTTTGGGCGGTCGAACGGGGGACTGGCTCACGATCAGATATCGTCGAAATCCAGTTCGACACCGGCTTGCTCAAGGGTGATGCGCGCAAGCATCTCGCTGAGCAGCTCATCGCTGGTGTCGCATGCCCAACGGCTGCTATCTTCGTCATAATCGAAATGGAAGCCGCCGGAGCGGGCTGCCAGCCACAGCTGACGCAGCGGCTCCTGACGGCTGAAAATAAGCTGCGAGCCGCCTTCGAACTTGACTGTCAGTACACCGGCCGAGTTTTCCAGGTCGACATCCAGTCCACTATCATCGAAAACATCTTCGATATTATGCTGAGTCGCATCGACGAGGTCGTGAAAACGGGCTTCGGTCAAACTCATTGCGGGAACCTCGATAAGTGTCTGCTGATGGCGCAGAGGGGCAAGATACGGACGCTGCCAGGCAAATGCAAAGCTTACCCATCATCGGCGACGGATGCGCGCATTAATCCCGTCAGCCATAGCTCTGCCCCGACATTCACGCCAAAGGCCCGCCAGACGGGAGATCCATCGCATAGGCAAGCTGCCGGGTGGTCGGTATACTCTGGCGCAATTAATGCTTTTACAAAGGATTTCGCCATGAAGCGCCTGATCTCTTCGCTTGCTGCGCTTGTCGCGGTCGCTTGTCTTGTTACGGCCTGCGGCCAGAAAGGCCCGCTGTATCTGCCGGATGACACCAAAACTCCGGATGAACAAGCCAAATCGCAATCGCACAAGCACCTTTAAGGGAATTCAATGGACGCCTTCAACTACCGCGACGGTGAGCTGTTCGCGGAAGGGGTAGCATTGTCTGCCATTGCCGAGCGCTTCGGCACACCGACCTATGTCTACTCGCGCGCTCATATCGAAGCGCAATACCGTGCCTACGCCGATGCGCTGAGCGGCATGCCGCATATGGTCTGCTTCGCCGTAAAAGCCAACTCCAACCTGGGTGTGCTCAATGTCCTGGCGCGTCTTGGCGCCGGTTTCGACATTGTTTCGCGCGGCGAACTGGAGCGTGTGCTGGCCGCAGGCGGCAAGGCCGAGAAGATCGTCTTTTCCGGCGTCGGCAAGACCCGTGAAGACATGCGTCGCGCCCTTGAAGTCGGCGTGCATTGCTTCAACGTCGAATCCACCGACGAGCTGGAGCGCCTGCAGGAAGTGGCTGCCGAACTCGACGTCCGTGCGCCGATATCGCTGCGGGTCAACCCGGATGTGGATGCAGGCACTCACCCTTACATCTCCACCGGCCTTAAAGAAAACAAGTTCGGCATCGCCATTGCAGATGCCGAAGACGTCTACATTCGCGCTTCGCAACTGCCGAACCTGGAAGTGATCGGGGTCGACTGCCATATCGGCTCGCAACTGACCACGCTCGAGCCGTTCATTGATGCGCTGGATCGCCTGCTGGACCTGGTTGATCGCCTGGGCGATTGCGGCATTCACCTGCACCATATCGATCTGGGTGGCGGTCTTGGTGTGCGTTATCGCGACGAAGAGCCTCCGCTGGCGGCCGACTACATCAAAGCCGTGCGCGAACGACTTGCCGGTCGCGATCTGGGGCTGTTGTTCGAGCCGGGGCGCTTCATCGTGGCCAATGCAGGCGCGCTGCTGACCCGAGTCGAATACCTCAAGCACACCGAGCACAAGGATTTCGCCATCGTCGATGCGGCGATGAACGATCTGATCCGCCCAGCGCTTTATCAGGCGTGGATGGACGTCACAGCGGTGCGTCCGCGCGACGGCGAACCTCGTGCGTATGACATCGTCGGGCCGATCTGCGAGACCGGCGATTTCCTTGCCAAAGGGCGCGAGCTGGCGCTGGCCGAAGGCGATCTGCTGGCGGTTCATTCAGCCGGTGCCTATGGCTTCGTCATGAGTTCGAACTACAACACCCGTGGCCGTGCTGCTGAGGTACTGGTCGACGGTTCCCAGGCTTTTGAAGTGCGTCGTCGCGAAACCGTGGCCGAGCTGTTCGCTGGCGAAAGCCTGCTGCCGGAGTAATCCCATGCTGCTGCGTTTTACCAAGATGCACGGGCTGGGTAACGACTTCATGGTCCTGGACCTGGTGAGTCAGCACGCGCACATCTTGCCCAAGCATGCCAAACAATGGGGCGACCGCCACACCGGTATCGGTTTCGATCAGCTTTTGCTGGTCGAGGCACCGAACAACCCGGATGTGGACTTTCGCTATCGAATCTTCAATTCCGATGGTTCCGAAGTCGAGCAGTGCGGCAACGGCGCGCGCTGCTTTGCCCGTTTCGTACTCGACAAGCGCCTGACGGCCAAGAAGCAGATACGCGTCGAGACCAAGAGCGGCATCATTGAGCTGGATATCCGCAGCGACGGGCAGATCAGCGTCGATATGGGGCCACCCAGGTTTGTCCCGGAAGAAATACCTTTCGAGGCCGCAGAGCAGGCCACCCGTTACAACGTCGAAGTAGACGGGCAGAATATCGAACTGGCTGCTGTGTCCATGGGCAACCCGCATGCCGTATTGCGTGTCGATGACATCAATAACGCGCCGGTGCACGAGCTGGGGCCGAAGATCGAGCATCACCCGCGCTTTCCGGCACGGGTCAATGTGGGCTTTCTCCACGTGGTGGATCGTCAGCGTGCGCAGTTGCGTGTCTGGGAGCGTGGTGCCGGGGAAACCCAGGCCTGTGGTACCGGCGCCTGTGCGGCGGCGGTTGCTGCCATTAGCCAGGGCTGGATGGATTCGCCGCTGCTGATCGACCTGCCCGGAGGTCGCCTGTCCATCGAATGGGCTGGCCCGGGACATTCTGTCATGATGACCGGCCCCGCCGTTAGGGTTTATGAAGGCCAAGTTCGTCTTTGAGTGAGTAACTGCCATGACCGATCAACCTCCCGCTTCAACAGGCACACCCTGCGAATCGCCTGTCGATAGCGCAGCGCCAGACCTTGAAGCAGAGGCGGTCATCGCCTTTCTGCTTGAGCACCCGGACTTCTTCGCCGAGCACGACGAGCTGCTGGTGTCGATGCGCATCCCGCACCAGCGTGGCAATACCGTTTCGCTGGTCGAGCGTCAGCTAAAGCTGCTGCGCGAGCGCAACATCGAAATGCGTCATCGCCTGTCGCAACTGATGGACGTCGCACGGGACAACGACCGCCTGTTCGAAAAGACCCGACGCCTGAACCTCGCCCTGATGGATGCCACCAGCCTGGACGAACTGGTCATCGCTGTCGAAGACAGCCTGCGTCAGGACTTTCAGGTGCCCTTCGTCAGCCTGATCCTGTTCAGCGACAGCCCGATGCAAGTGGGGCGATGGGTCAGCAGCGCCGAAGCACAGAAATCCATCGGCGGCCTGATTGGCGAGAAAATCATCTGCGGCGCTCTGCGTGAGCATGAACTGGCGTTCCTGTTTGGCGCAGAGCAAGGCAAGGAAGTCGGCTCTTCCGCCATCGCCAGCCTCAATCACCTGGGCTTGCATGGCGTGCTGGCCATCGGCAGCCGTGATCCGCAGCATTATAAAAGCTCGGTCGGCACCCTGTTCCTCAGTTACATCGCCGATGTCCTGAGCCGCCTGCTGCCGCGTTTCGCTCACTCTTTACGCTCGGTTCGCTAGCTATGGAACAGCATCTGGACGCCTACTGCATGCACCTGCGCAGTGAGCGTCAGGTGTCGCCTCATACGCTTGAAGCCTACCGGCGCGATCTGAGCAAGGTTCTGGCGTATTGCCAGAAGGCGCAACTGTCGAGCTGGAATGATCTGGATATCCAGCACCTGCGCAGCTTTACCGCCCGCCAGCACCAGCAGGGCCAGTCTTCACGCAGTCTGGCGCGAATGCTGTCGGCGGTGCGCGGTTTCTACAAGTACCTCAATCGCGAAGGCATCTGCCAGCACGACCCGGCAAACGGCCTGTCACCGCCCAAGGGTGAACGGCGTCTGCCCAAGACGCTGGACACCGACCGCACCGCGCAATTGCTGGATGGCGGCGTCGAAGATGATTTTCTGGCTCATCGCGATCAGGCCATTCTGGAGCTGCTTTACTCATCAGGGTTGCGACTGTCCGAACTGACTGGTCTGAACCTGGACCAGCTGGACCTGCGCGACGGGCTGGTGCAGGTCTTGGGCAAAGGCAGCAAGACCCGCGTACTGCCGGTCGGCAGCAAGGCGCGCCAGGCATTGGAAATATGGTTGCCGTTGCGTGCCCTGACCAATCCGCAGGACGACGCCGTATTCGTCAGCCAGCAAGGCAAGCGCCTCGGCCCGCGCGCGATTCAAGTGCGGCTCAAGGCGGCCGGTGAGAGGGAGTTGGGGCAGAACCTGCACCCGCACATGCTGCGTCACTCGTTCGCCAGTCACCTGCTGGAGTCTTCACAGGACTTGCGCGCCGTGCAGGAGCTGCTGGGTCATGCGGATATCAAGACCACGCAGATATACACGCACCTGGACTTCCAGCATTTGGCTACTGTTTATGACAGCGCCCATCCCCGAGCCAAACGTAAAGGAGCTGCAGATGATTAAGCTGGTGACGTTTGATCTTGACGACACGCTCTGGGACACCGCCCCTGCCATTGCCGGTGCCGAAGTCACACTGCGTGACTGGCTGGCCGAACATGCGCCAAAGCTGGGGGCGATTCCTGTCGAGCACCTGTGGGAAATTCGCTCGCGCCTGGTGGCTGAAGACCCGTCCTTCAAGCACCGCATCAGCGCCTTGCGACGCCGCGTGCTGTTCCATGCGCTCGAAGATGCCGGCTACGACCCGGACGAGGCGCAGGACCTTGCCGACCGGGGCTTTGAAGTCTTCCTGCATGGCCGCCATCAGGTGCAGATTTTCCCTGAGGTGCAACCCATGCTGGAAATTCTCGCCAAGACCTTCACGCTGGGCGTGATTACCAATGGCAATGCCGATGTGCGTCGTTTGGGGCTGGCAGACTACTTTGCCTTCGCGCTGTGCGCCGAGGACCTGGGCATCGGCAAGCCCGACCCGGCACCGTTTGTGGAAGCGTTGCGGCGCGCAAAGGTCGATGCCGGCGCGGCCGTACACGTAGGCGACCACCCCAAGGACGATATCGCAGGTGCCCAGCAGGCTGGCATGCGCGCCATCTGGTACAACCCGCAAGGCAAGGCCTGGGACGCAGACCGGCTGCCGGATGCCGAGATCCACAACCTGTCGCAGCTGCCGGAAGTCCTGGCACGCTGGGCCTGAAAACGGTCTGATGTTCGCTCAATAGAAAAAGCCCGCAGCGACGGCGGGCTTTTTCTCATACAGCGTCTGCAGCCTTAAATCGGGCGGCTACCGTATTTGTTGTCAGGCTTCTTGGGCGGATCGGCGACCACGTTGGCCTCCACTTCCTGCACCTTGCCACCACGCGCCAGGAATTCTTCCATGGCACGCGCCAGAGCATCGCGCTCTTTGTTCTTGGCTTCTACGCTAGGCAGTTCATCGACCGAGACAGCGGCCTTGGCCTTGCCTTTTGCCGGTGCTGCCGGAACGTCGGAATCGTCTGGCTCGGCTGCGTCGTCTTCCGGGGAGGCTGCTGCGAGACCATCGTCTTCTTCGCCGTCCAGATCGTCTTCCAGATCATCCTTAATATCGTCGTCGTCGCTCATGTTGTACCTCATGACTTGCGAAAGCTGATTAGTTATAGCCCAACCGCCCGGAAATGCTAAGGCGATCGGAAAAATTCAACAACCGCTGATCTCAGCGGTTATGTCTACTCACCCTGAAGGGTGGCCAGGACGTTACGAGATCCACCAGCGTCTCGATGTTCGCCCAGGTAAATACCTTGCCAAGTGCCCAGCGCCAGTCGTCCTGCCGTCACCGGCAGAACCAACTGGCAGCCCAGCAGACTGGCCTTGAAATGCGCTGGCAAGTCATCAGGGCCTTCGTCGTCATGTTCGTAACCGTCCACGCCCTGGGGCACCAGACGGTTGAAAAAACGCTCAAAGTCGCGACGTACCGCCGGATCGGCATTTTCGTTGACGGTCAACGAAGCCGAGGTATGTTGCAGCCATACATGCAGTAGCCCGACACGACAATCGCGTAATGCGGGCAAACCCGCGACTATCTCGTCAGTCACCAGATGGAACCCGCGGGGCCTGGCCCGCAAGGCAATTCTGGATTGATGCCACATACCGTTCTCCGCACCTTCGGCGCGCATTCTAACTCGACTGAGAAAAAAGCAAAGCGCGCAATAAACCGGCTTCCCTGCAAGTTGACGAAGACTGTCGATACATCGTTACCTGCGCTGCGTCACGGTGCCGAAATCATTGACGCGGGCAAGATCAATGACAGCAAAAAGCGGCGGTATATCCGCAAACGTCAGACAAAAAAATGCCCGGAGACCGGGCATTCTTTTTTGCGTAGGCCGAAGCTTACAAGTTGTAGCCACGCTCGTTGTGTTGCGCAAGGTCCAGACCGACAGACTCTTCCTCGTCGGTGACGCGCAGACCCATCACTGCATCCAGCACCTTGAGGATGATGAAGGTCACGATTGCGGTGTAGACAACAGTGAACGCAACGCCCTTGAACTGAATCCAGACCTGAGCACCGATGTCAGTCACAGTGCCGAAACCGCCCAGTGCAGGTGCTGCGAACACACCGGTCAGGATTGCGCCGACGATACCGCCGATACCGTGAACGCCGAACGCATCCAGGGAGTCATCGTAGCCAAGCTTGCGCTTGAGGCTGGTGGCGCAGAAGAAGCAGATCACGCCTGCTGCCAGACCGATGATCAAAGCGCCCATCGGGCCAACGGTACCGGCGGCAGGGGTAATGGCAACCAGACCGGCAACCACGCCCGAGGCGATACCCAGAGCACTTGGTTTACCGTGAGTCAGCCACTCGGCGAACATCCAGCCCAGTGCGGCGGCCGCGGTAGCGATTTGAGTAACCAGCATCGCCATACCGGCAGTGCCGTTGGCCGCAGCGGCGGAACCGGCGTTGAAGCCGAACCAGCCGACCCAGAGCATTGCTGCGCCGATCAGGGTATAACCCAGGTTGTGTGGTGCCATCGGCGTGGTCGGGAAGCCTTTGCGCTTGCCCAGTACCAGGCAGGCCACCAGACCGGCTATACCGGCGTTGATGTGTACGACGGTGCCGCCAGCGAAGTCCAGCACGCCCCAGTCCCACAGCAAGCCACCGACGCCGCCCCAGACCATGTGGGCGATTGGCGCGTAGACCAGAGTGAACCAGATACCCATGAACACCAGCATTGCGGAGAACTTCATGCGTTCTGCGAAAGCGCCGACAATCAGGGCAGGGGTGATGATCGCGAAGGTCATCTGGAAGGTGACGAACACCGCCTCAGGGAACAACGCAGCAGGACCGGTAATGCTTGCCGGCGTGATGCCTGCCAGGAACGCTTTACCCATACCGCCAAAGAAGGAATTGAAGTTGACGACGCCCGCTTCCATACCGGTTGTATCGAACGCAATGCTGTAGCCGTAAACGACCCACAGGATGCTGATCAGACCGGTGATGGCGAAACACTGCATCATCACGGACAGAATATTCTTCGAGCGAACCATACCGCCGTAGAACAGCGCGAGACCGGGGATGGTCATGAACAGGACCAGAGCGGTCGAGGTCAGCATCCATGCAGTGTCGCCAGAGTTCAGCACCGGCTCGGCCACTGGGTCAGCCGCCAGGGCAAGACCAGGTAATGCGAGGGACAACAGGGCACCGAGCCCTGCGAATTGACGCAGAGTCATATTGTTTTCTCCTGGGGCGTTGGGTTTGGCGGCTTAAATAGCGTCTGTATCGGTCTCGCCGGTACGGATGCGAATGGCCTGTTCCAGATTGACCACGAAAATCTTGCCGTCACCGATCTTGCCGGTGTTGGCGGCCTTGGTTATGGCTTCGATGACACGATCCAGATCCTTGTCATCGATGGCGACATCGATCTTCACTTTTGGAAGGAAGTCGACGACGTATTCAGCACCGCGATAAAGCTCAGTGTGACCCTTCTGACGCCCGAAGCCTTTGACTTCAGTGACGGTGATGCCCTGCACGCCGATTTCAGACAACGACTCGCGAACGTCATCCAGTTTGAACGGCTTGATGATGGCAGTGACTAGCTTCATGAAAACTTTCTCCCGAATTTGGTGGACTTGCCCCAGGAAAACAAACCCGACTCAAGTCTAAGCGCAGTGCCTGGCTTTGTAACGTGTCGGCCGCCTGATCAGGCCAGACCAACTCCAGAAAACCGCTTCTGACGAAACACTTCCCCGCTCCGCCTGCCGCACTGCATTCGTCACAGCGACTGCATCAGTGCATGGGTCATAAGCCACTAAGCAGAAAGCTTGCCATCTCGTGAATATTCATTGAATACAGGCCCTTGGGCAGGTTTTACAGGGCCAAACGGGTTTCGTGACGAAGGTAATGCACACTAATGGTGCTCATGTGCACGCCACAGCGCTCCATAAGCGTGCGAGTCGCCCCGTCAAATTGACTATAGACACTGCGTGTTACACTGCTGACCTCTGATTCAGGAAAATCATCATGCTCGCGCCCAAAGCCTTTCTTGACGCCCTCAGTGGCCACGCTTCCCGTCTTTTCAACGGCGAAACGCCAGTCCCCCGCAGCGAATTCGAAACCCAGTTCAAGGCCCTGCTGCAAAGCGGCTTCAGCAAACTGGACCTGGTCAGCCGTGAAGAATTCGACAGCCAGATGGCCGTCCTCGCCCGCACCCGCGCCCGCCTTGAAGCGCTGGAGGCCAAGATGGCCGAGTTGGAAGAAAAGGCCGCCGGGGCGACAGGGACTGAAAAAGCCGAATAAGCTTTCCTTGTTTTGCAGTCAGTGCGCTGCAGCGCTGAACATTGTCATGCACAGCGAGCCAGGCACCTCACCTGCTCGCGAATCTGAACGGCCTTTTCCATTTCTGTCTTGCCCAGGTGGTGAGTCAGTTGCAGGTTCAGCCAGCATTCGTTGCACGCTTCGCAAGCGCCTTCAGGCTGCAGGCGGTGCCAGCTCGATGGTCCGGCAGTAATCCATGAACAGGCGTGTCGCACGGGTTGGCTGGTTGTTGCGCAGGTAGGCCATGACCAGGGTGGAGGCGGGCATGTCGTCTTCGATATCGAGCTGCACCAGCAGCTCGCCGTCGTAGGTCATGTTGGTTCTTGGGCGCGTGACCAGCACCGAAAACCCCAGGCCCTGGCCGACCATACAGCGCACCATTTCGATCGATGGTGAACTGTACGCGACCACCGGCGCGTAGCCCTTTTCCGTGAAGATATCGATGAAGTAGGTCCTGCTGGGCACGGCGTCGAGCAGGATCATCGGCTCGCGGCTCAGCTCCAGCAAGGTCACGGTTTTTTGCTTCGCCAGAGGGTGGGCTGCTGGCAGCAGCGCATAGGGCTTGTGCGGTGCATTCAATTCCTCTTTGTTGATCGTGGTTCCCAGTTCCAGGTCGTACAGAAACGCCAGATCGAAGCGCCCACGGTGCAGCCCGTGCATCAGTTCATGTTGCTCGCCGTCATACAGCTGAATGGTGACGTCCGGGTATAAACGCTTGAAACCGGCCACCAGCCTGGGCATGTAAAGCGGCGCGGCCGATTCAAAACAGCCAATCGCGATAGTGCCGGAGACGTGTTTGTTTTCGGCCCGGGAGTTTTGTTCAAGCTCTTCGGAAAGTCGCAGCAACTCTTTGGCTTTCTCATACACTTTCCCGCCACCGGAAGTTAGCGAAACACCTTGAGCGTGGTGACGCACAAACAGCGGCTGATTGAAGGCTTCTTCAAGGTTCTTGATGGCGACGGAGATGGAAGGCTGTGAAATATGCAACTGCCGTGAGGCTTCGGCAATGCTGTCCATTTCGACGGCCGTCACGAAATACTTGAGCTGTTTCAGTGTGAAGTGAGCCACGTGATACCTCGTGATGAGCAAATGCTGGACGGCTGCATTTGAATAGCTTTTACCTATGCTTAGCGAGGAGCGTGCCAGCCGCCCGCGCCTTGGCGGATTCACCGGGCGCGCTGCTGGCCATGGTCACTCAGTAACACCCGCAAATAATAGAGGCTTGCCAGAAAAGCCCGAAAACCCGGGCTGCGCACCTATTACGAGCGCTTATCGCTGCCGCTTTATTCAATCGCCCTAAAAGTGTGCAATCAATGCGCTGTGACACTAAAGCACAACTAACCCGTTTCAATGCGACGCAGCCCTGAAGATGAATACCGGCGTCTCTGCTTAGGATTTTCCTATGCTGCGGGCCAAAACTTACTATTTGTCTGGCAGACCTGGCATCAATCATGATGGTTTCAGAAGGGCAAACGGACAGCGTCCCGTTTCAACTTCAACAGGACGTCGCCCATCACTATTCAATTTGCCGAGCGAGCCGACAATGACGTTTGATTGGAAATACATGTTTGGCCTGTTCAGCGATACGGAATTCTGGATGGCCACCTGGACGGTCATTCAACTCAGTGTACTGACCTGGGTTATCAGTATTGTTCTGGGTTTTGTTCTGGCGCTGGCCAAACAATCATCGTTGCCGCTGATCAACTTGCCGGCCAAAGCCTATATCTGGTTATTTCGCAGTTTGCCGTTACTGGTACTGCTGATCTTTGTCTACAACTTGCCGCAAGCAGTGCCCGCCACTTCTGCGGTACTGGCCAATCCGTTCTGGGCCGGCCTGATTGCCATGGTGATGTGCGAAACAGCCTACGTTGCGGAGATTCATCGCGGCGGCCTGCTGTCTATCGCCAAGGGCCAGACCGAAGCTGCCCGGGCATTGGGCCTGCGTTTCGTCGGTACGCAATGGCGGATCGTGATCCCGCAGGCGCTGCGTGTGGCGCTGCCGTCGCTGACCAACGAATACATCTCCATCGTCAAACTCAGTTCACTGGTTTCAGTGATCTCGCTGACCGAGATCCTGATGGTCGGTCAGCGCCTGTATTCGCAGAACTTTCTGGTGATGGAAACCATGGCGGCCGTGGCGTTCTATTACGTGCTGATCGTGACCGTATTCGACTTCCTGCTCAAACGCCTGGAGCGCTATCTGGATGTCACGCAGCACAAGGTCACTCGGACACCGGACGCCGAAATGCTCGAGCTGGCCAGCCGCAAATCGGCGGTTGTCGCTCGTCCTGTCATCGATTTCGAAGGGCCGGCACTGCAAGCGACACGACTGCAAAAGGCGTACAACGACATCGAAGTGCTTGGTGCGGTCAGCCTGCAGATCAATTCCGGCGAGGTGGTGTCGGTGATCGGCCCATCAGGCTCGGGCAAAACCACGCTGATCCGGCTGCTCAATGGCCTTGAGCAGATCGACAACGGCGACATCAAGATCAACGGCCAGCCATTCATTCACCTGGTTCGCCAGGGCGCGCAAAAGCCGCGTTACGTGGAGAACGCCGCCTACCGCCTGAACATCGGCATGGTGTTTCAGAGCTTCAACCTGTTTCCGCACCTGACGGTGTTGAACAACCTGCTGCTGGCCCCGCGTTATCACCGCTTGGCGCCGGTACCCGAGCTCAAGCAGCAGGCCTACGAATTGCTGAACAAGGTCGGGATGCTGGAGCACGCCTGGAAATACCCGCATCAGTTGTCGGGTGGCCAGCAGCAACGTGTCGCCATCGCTCGCGCCCTGATGATGCGCCCGCAAATCATGCTGTTCGACGAACCCACCTCGGCGCTGGACCCGGAGAAGGTCAACGAGGTGTTGCAGGTCATTGAAACGCTGGCCCAGGAAGGCATCACGATGGTCATCGTGACCCATGAAATGAACTTCGCCTTCAAGGTCTCTGACCGCATCGTCTTTATGGAGAAGGGACGCGTGATCTGCGATGACAAACCCCAGGCGCTACGCGACGGCCAGCACCCCCGCGTGGAAGCCTTTCTTAAAGATGTCTCACTGGCCTGAGGCCTTGTTGAAGAGGAGAAGAACATGATCGAGCAATGGCAGATTGACCAGTTTCACGAGCAGGGTTTTCTGGTAGTGGAGGGCGTGCTGGCAGCCGATGAAGTGGCAGCGCTTCAACAGGACTTCGACCAGTGGGTCGACGACAGCCGCAGTCAGAATCAGGCTTGGGGGCAGACTCAGGATGGGCGTCCGCGCTTCGACATCGAAAGCGATCATCGGCCTGATCACCCGTCGCTGCGCCGCGTGGCTTCGCCCACGGAGATCTCGCCGGCCTACCAGCACGCAGCATTCCAGTCACGGATGGCAGCCATCGCGGCGCAGCTGATCGGCGGCAATGGCACCCGTTTTCATCACAGCAAGATCAACTCCAAGCTGCCGCACACCGCGACTCAGGTGAAGTGGCATCAGGACTTCCTCTTCACACCGCACAGCAACGATGACCTGGTTACCGCGTTGCTGATGATCAGCGATGTGACCCCTGAAAACGGCCCGCTGAACGTGGCGCCGGGCAGCCATAAGCAGGTGCTCTGGTCGCATTGGCAGAACGACCGTTTCACCGGTGCCGTGGAAGACGCGGTGGTTGAACAGCATTGTCAGCAACCGGTCGCCTGCTATGGCCCGTCGGGCTCGGTGTGCTTCATGCACACACGCCTGCTGCATGCTTCAAGCCCCAATGAAACCGAGTTCCCGCGCACGCTGTTCATCAGCGTCTATGCCGCTGAAGACGCATTGCCGTTCGGTGAGAACCCTTTGCCCAGCGAGCATGCCGGGTTGATGGTCGCAGGCCAGGAGAGCGGTCTGGTACGTAGCACCGAGAACCATATACGCCTGCCGCAGAAACCCAAGGGTGCTTCATTTTTCGTGCAGCAAGCCGGAAAAGACGCCGCCGTTGCCTGATCTCCATGACTCCACGAGGAATACCTATGAAGCTGTCAGCTCTGATTGTTCGTCCCGTAGCCCTGGCTTTGCTGAGCGCGGTGGTTGCCATGTCCTCGTCTGCCGCTTCGGCTTTCCAGCAGCCCGGCAAGATCATCGCCGGCTCGGACATGACGTTCTTCCCCTATGAATACATGGACAAGAACCGTCCCGCCGGTTTCGACATCGAGTTTCTCGACGGCCTGGCAAAGGTCATGGGGCTCAAGGCCGAGAACATCGACACGCGCTTTCCCAATCTGATCGGCGGGCTGCAGGGCGGACGTTTCGACATCACCAACTCGTCGATGTACATCACCGCCGACCGCCTGAAAGTCATCGACATGATTCCTTACCTGAAAAGCGGCGAGGCGATTCTGTCGGTCAAGGGCAGCGACTATCAGCCCAAGACGCCAGAGGACTTCTGTGGCCACAAGATCGGCTCCATGGCGGCCACTTCCTGGCTGCAACAACTGCAGAAACTCTCGACCGACTACTGCGTGAAGAACGGCCTGCAACCGATCGCCATCAGCGAGTACGGCACCGACCCACAGACCACCCAGGCCATGCTGGCCCATGCCGTCGAAGCGCAGATCACTGACGCAGCCGTCGCACGCGGCGTGGTCGAAAAACTGGGTAGCCGGGTGGTGATTTCTTCCGAAACCCTGATTTACCCGGTGCTCAACGGCTTTGGCGTGAAGAAGGGCAACGACGAGGTCCGCAAGGCCCTCGAAGACGGCCTTGAGAAGTACAGCAAGACCCCGGAATACGCCGCACTACTGGAGAAATACAAGTTTCAGGCACCGACGGCCGATGACATCGCCGCCCTGATGCCCAAGCCCTGACAACCAAAGGACGTGCCTGGCAGGTTCGGCAGGCACGCTCGACCGGAGAGCAATTAGCATGGCCCTTAATTTCGAAGAGCAGACGCGCATAGACCTGGCCGCGACGTTCCGCATCATCGCCCATCTGGGTATGCATGAAGCGGTCGCCAACCACTTCAGCGCGGCCATTTCGGCGGATGGCAAACAGTTTTTGCTCAACCCGAAGTGGAAACATTTTTCACGCATACGTGCCAGCGATCTGTTGCTGCTCGACGCCGATGATGCCGACGCGTCGCATCGCCCTGATGTCGATGCGACGGCATGGTCCATTCACGGCCAGGTCCACCAGCGTCTGCCCGATGCGCGCGTGGTGCTGCACTTGCACCCGGTCTACACCACAGCCGTGGCGTGCCTGGCCAAGCCGCATATTCCGCCCATCGATCAGAACACTGCGCGCTACTTCAACCGCATCGCGGTAGACGAGCTTTACGGCGGCATGGCCGACACGACCGCCGAGGGCGCTCGACTGGCCGGTTTGCTGGAGGACAAGAGCCGCTTGTTGATGGGCAACCACGGTGTGATCGTCACCGCGCCGACCGTTGGCGAAGCCTTCGATGACATCTGGACCCTGGAGCGCGCTTGCCAGATTCTGGTGACGGCCTGGTCCACCGGCCAGCCGCTCAAGGTGCTGGCGGACGATGTCGCCGAGAAGACCGCCCGTGACTGGCAGAAGATTACGGATTTCTCTCATCAGCACTTCGAGGAAATGAAACTGCTGATGATTCAGGCTGACCCCTCTTTGGTCGACTGATCGCCCCTGCTACTGACTGGATGCGCGTCTGCGGATGGCGTAGGGCTTTTTGCGCCCGCGCATCGACGTTTCAACACTTTTCATTACGTCCAACAGGTCGTAAGCCACCTGTCGAGGGATGCCGAGATGACAGAAAAAATCATAGAGATCGATACGCTCGTCGTAGGTGCGGGGCAGGCCGGAGTGGCCACCAGCGAACACCTGAGCCGTCTTGGCATCGAGCACCTGGTGCTTGAAAAACACCGCGTTGCCGAGGCGTGGCGCAGTGGCCGCTGGGACTCGCTGGTAGCCAATGGTCCGGCCTGGCATGACCGGTTTCCCGGCCTTGAATTCGCCATGGATCAGGACGGGTTCGCGGGCAAGGAGCAAGTGGCCGAGTACTTCGAGCGCTATGCCCGCAAATTCAATGCGCCGATCAAGACCGGCGTCGAGGTCAAGCGCGTTACCCGCAATACCGGGCGTGCAGGCTTTACCGTCGAAACCAGTGCCGGCACCTATGTGGTCAATCATCTGGTCTCGGCGACAGGGCCGTTCCAGAAACCGGTCATCCCGCCGATTGCGCCGGTTAACGAGGCGCTTCATCAGATCCACTCGGCGCACTATTTCAATCCGCAACAACTGCCCGAGGGCGGCGTACTGGTGGTCGGCGCTGGTTCCTCGGGTGTGCAAATCGCCGAGGAGCTGCTGCTCTCGGGTCGCAAAGTGTACTTGTCGGTCGGCCCTCACGACCGTCCGCCGCGCGCCTATCGCGGCCGGGACTTCTGCTGGTGGATGGGTGTGCTGGGGTTGTGGGACAGCGAAACCATGCAGCCCGGCAAGGAGCACGTGACCATCGCGGTCAGTGGTGCAAGGGGCGGCTACACGGTCGACTTCCGCCGGCTGGCTCAGGCCGGAATGAACCTCGTGGGCCTGACCGAAAGCTTTGTCGGCAACAAGGTGCACTTCCAGAACGATCTGGTGAGCAACCTCGACAGTGGCGACGCGAACTACCTGTCGCTGCTCGATGCCGCTGATGCCTATGCCGCACGCAACGGCCTGGACCTGCCGCTGGAGCCGTCGGCCCGTGAACGCGTGGCGGATGCGCCGTGCATCACCCATCCGCTCAGCGAGCTGGACCTGATCGAGTCAGGCGTCACGTCGATCATCTGGGCCACCGGCTATGCCCTGGATTACAGCTGGCTGCAGGTCGACGCCTTCGACAGCAAAGGCAAACCTCGTCACCAGCGTGGCGTGTCCTGCGAGCAAGGCCTGTACTTCGTCGGCCTGCCATGGCTGTCACGCCGCGGCTCCGCGTTTATCTGGGGCGTATGGCACGACGCCAAACACGTCGCCGATCAGATCGCCACGCAGCACAAATACCGTTCCTATGACGCCGGCAAACGTGCCACCCCCGTCGTGCCGTTGCGCAACGTCAACGGTTGATCATCGCGCTCAATGCCCACAGGAGTTACCCATGACTACGCCGACTCATACTCGTATCCGCATGTTCAACACCAAGGACACCTACCCCAATCAAAGCCTGAACAACGACCTGTGTCAGGCGGTGCGCGCGGGCAATACCGTGTACGTCAGGGGCCAGGTCGGCACCGATTTCGACGGTAATCTGGTCGGCCTCGGTGATCCGGCTGCACAGGCGCAGCAGGCGATGAAAAACGTCAAACAATTGCTCGAAGAGGCGGGCAGTGACCTGTCGCACATCGTCAAGACCACCACTTACATCACCGACCCGCGCTACCGCGAGCCGGTCTATCACGAAGTGGGCAAGTGGCTGAAAGGCGTGTTCCCGATCTCCACCGGGCTGGTGGTGTCGGCGCTGGGTCAGCCGCAATGGCTGATGGAAATAGACGTGATCGCCGTGATCCCTGAATAAGGACTGTTGCCCATGACTTTTTCCATTGCCGCCCGCTGTGCCAAAACCGGCCAGCTGGGCATTGCCATCAGCTCGTCGAGTATTGCCGTAGGCGCGCGTTGCCCCTGGCTGCGTGCGGGTGTCGGCGCGGTGTCGTCGCAGAACATCACACTGCCGGCCCTGGGACCGCAAACGCTGGACCTGATGGAGCAGGGCATGTCTGCCTCTCAAGCGCTGGACCAGGTCATGAGCGCCAGCCCGCTCAGCGAGTATCGGCAGATCACGGCGATTGATCATCAGGGGCGAGTCGCGCATTTCAGTGGCAGTGAAACACTGGGCATCAACAACGCGGGCAGCGGCGATCAGTGCGTGGTGGCTGGCAACATGCTGGCGAGCCAGGCCGTCATCGACGCGATGATTCAGTCCTTCGAGCAGGCAACCGGGCACCTGGCAGAGCGTTTGTTACAGGCGATGCAGTCCGGTCTGGCAGCAGGCGGCGAAGCAGGGCCGGTCCATTCGGCGGCGCTGAAAGTCGTGGGCGAGCAGTCCTGGCCCATCGTCGATCTGCGCGTCGACTGGGCCGAGCACGACCCGCTAGGCGAGCTGAAAAGTCTTTGGCAGGCCTATCAGCCGCAAATGCAGGATTACCTCGACCGCGCGCTGAACCCGGCTGGCGCACCAGGCTACGGCGTGCCCGGAGACGAGCGATGAGTTCCAGCCGCGAGCTGTTGGCGCGGCTGGTGGCCTTCGACACCACCAGTCGCGAATCGAATCTGGCCTTGATCGACTTCGTTGGCGATTACCTCGAGCGCTTCGGCGTCTCCTGCGAGTTGATCTACAACGCGCAGAAAACCAAGGCCAATCTGTTCGCCACCATCGGCCCGGCTGACGTGCCAGGCATCGTATTGTCCGGCCACACTGACGTGGTGCCGGTCGACGGCCAGCCATGGACGTTCCCGCCGTTCGAACTGAGCGAAGCGGATGGCAAACTCTACGGCCGTGGCACTGCGGACATGAAAGGCTACATTGCCTGCGTGCTGGCGCTGGTTCCGGCGCTGACCCAGGCATCGCTGCACATGCCGGTGCATATCGCGCTGTCCTACGACGAGGAAGTGGGTTGCCTGGGCGTACGCTCGTTACTGGCATCGCTGCGGGCGCGGCCGGTGAAGCCGATGCTGTGTGTGATTGGCGAGCCGACGGAGTTGCAGCCGGTGCTCGGCCACAAGGGCAAGGTCGCGGTGCGCTGCGATGTACAGGGTGCTGCCTGCCACTCGGCCCACGCGCCCAGTGGCGTCAACGCCATTGAATATGCGGCGCATCTGATCAGCGAGCTGGGTCGTCTGAGCGAGGCGTTACGGGCAGCTGACGCCCTTGACCAGCGCTTCGATCCGCCATTTTCGACCATTCAGACCGGCGTGATCAGCGGCGGCACGGCGTTGAACATTGTGCCCGAACAGTGCCGTTTCGATTTCGAAGTGCGTGCGCTCCCCACCCTGGACCCGCAGCAGATCGTCACTGCCATGCACGTATACGCCGAGCAAAAACTATTGCCTGCCATGCAGGCCGTCAGTGCCCGGAGCGAGATTCGCTTCACTGAATTGTCGAGCTATCCGGGACTGGATATTCCCCAGCACAGCCATGCGGCGGAATTGATTGCCGGTTTTTGCGGCTCCCGGGCGTTCGGCACGGTTGCCTTCGGAACCGAAGGCGGGTTGTTCGACCAGTCAGGCATCCCGGCAGTGGTCTGCGGGCCGGGCAGCATGGAGCAGGGACACAAGCCGGACGAGTTCATCAGCGTCGCGCAACTTGACGCCTGTGACGAGATGCTCAAACGTGTACTGGCCTTCGCGTCGCAGCCATGAATCGCCACGGATTTCAGTGATACAGTTGCGCGCCGAAATACGCTAACGTCTCGGCGCGCCAGTCATGGACTGGCCACTCTTCCCGGCTATTCGAACGTTCTATGGATGGAAGCATGACTGACAAACGTCCCCTTACTCGCTGGTCTCTGGCCGCAACTCTATTGCTGTGTGTTGGCACTTCGGCGTTCGCTCAGGACACGGCACTGCATTCCGGCAAATACGAGCAGTTGATGCTGGCCGTGACGCCTGAGCATCAAGTCGAGGGTTATTACTCGGAGACGCGCGGCGAGGCATTCAGCTGTGCGTTCTATCTGCAAGGCAAGGTCGAGGCCGGGAAGGGCGCAGCGGTGTCGTCCTGGCTTGATGACGTCTACCCAGGAACACTGAAGGCCTCGGCTGATGGCGTGGTTCTGACGATAGAGCAAGGCCGGCAGCACCCTGGCTGCATGAACGTGTTGGTACCGGACATCGCCACCGGCATGGATCTGACCCGGACCGCCAGCAAACAGTGGGTCGGTCTGGTGACCGTCACCGTGGACAAGGCCTGGCTGCAGAAAACGCCGAATGCCAAGGCCTCCCGAGGCGCTTATATCGTCAAGGATGACGTAGTCGGGGTTATGGCATTCAAGGATGGCGCGGCCCAGGTCGAGTTCATCAATGCGGATGATCGTTCGTTCACAGGATGGATCAGTCAGGGCCAATATGCGCGTTTGGCCGCGCCCGGACGTTGATTACAGACATCACCAGACACGTTGGCGAACTTGGCCCACTCCCGGTTAAGAGGGTTGCAAAGGCGGCTACCACCTCCAGGCTTTTTCGGTGAATTCCGCAGTTGGGGGCAGTACGGTGTGTAGGAAGTTCAGGTACTTGTTGAACAATACCTCGTTCTGAAAACGGGCCTCGAAGCCGAGCGTGATGTCGGAGCGGTGCGTGATGATCATGAGGCGTTTGCGGTCAATCGTGACAAAGTTTTCCAGTTTAGAATGTCTCGGGCTTTTAGCAGGCATGGGGAGGGCTTCTGTTGAGTCATAAGGAGTACTCTCTGCGATTTCCAAAGTCAGGGTGCCAATTCTGCTTGGTGCCTTTACTTCAAGCTGCACAGCAGCCAAACCATCAATAGCGGTATCGCCCCTTGTACCAAGCTCCATCTGAAACAGATAGCCTCGGTCCTCCTCGCCAGCATGTATCAGATCACTCGGGTACCAGATTTGTAGCTCGATATACGCTGCGTCCTTGTCGAGCGGCACCCAGGTTTCCCAGATGAGGTCTTCGTTTTCGGGCGGCATCAACGGGTAGGTGAAGTCTTCACTCGCCTTGCCAGCAGGCTTGTTGGTTAGCGTTCCGAACTGTTCGGCCTTCCTGAATTGTCCCCTTTCAAGAAAGTCTTAATGTACTGGACGATAGATTTTATCTACCGGCAGCCCACCACGATCGTTTGCTGCTGATGACGTTGAAATGCGCAGATTGCCCGCGCAGAGTGGCATCAACCCTGATGCCAGTTAGTGGCTTTTTCGATGTATTGAGCGTTCGCTGGAAGTGCCTTGCGCAGGAACGCGAGATACTTGTCCATAAGCACCTTGCTGGGAAAACGCGCGGCGAACCCGGTGGTTATATCGTCGCAATGGATAATGACCATCAGACGTTTGTGATCAACCGTGACAAATTCGTGCAAATGCCATGGGGCGGTTTGTCGATGGTGGACGGGGTTTTCCCAGTTCAGCAGTTTGATGGCTGCGACAAAAGCCATTGCCACCGGCCCGACCAGGAACAGCCATGACCCAGTGATTAGGGCGACGAGGACGAATGCCAGTATGACGAAAATAGCGATGCCTTTGAAAAACGATGAGGCGAAGTCGGGGTAGTGGAGGTAATACTCGACGGTTGCTCCGTCGGTTTTCAGGGTGTAGTTGTAGATGGTTTTTTGGCGGATGAGCAGGCCTGTGTAGTAAGCAAGATTTCCCGCAAACGCCAATATTACGGTAATGAGAAAGTCAGGGCTTTCTAAAAAACGATTCCAGCCTCCCCAAATAATAAGTGCGCCGGCTATTAAATGAATGGCGGTAAATCCAAGCTGCGTGATCACGATCTCTTTAGGTGACCTCGCAAGGGTTTTGATTTTCCAGTCTAGGATGCCTTTGCCTTTCGGCAGATCCAGAATTGTTTCTTTCTGACTCATACGTGTGTACTCTCTGCGACTTCCAAGGTCAGAGCCCCAATTCTGTTTGATGCCTTTACCTCTAGTTCTACAGAAGCCAGGCCGTCAACAGCGGTATCGCCTGTTGTGCCAAGTTTCATCTGAAACAGATAGCTTTTATCTTCTCCGCCAGTCTTTAAAAGACTGGCCGGGTACCAGAGTTGCAGCTCAAGATAGGTTGCGTCTTTGTCGAGCGGCACCCAGGTTTCCCAGATGAGGTCTTCGTTTTCGGGTGGCATCAAGGGGTAGGTGAAGTCGTCACTTGCCTTGCCAGCAGGCTTGTTGGCAAGCGTCCCGAACTGTTCAGCTTTCCTGAACTGCCCGCGGTTTAGAAAAGCTTCATGCAGAGGGTCGTCTATTTTTTCTACGGGCAGCACTCCCCATGGGCGCTTGCTGCTAAGGACATTGAAGTGTACGGACTGCCCGCGCACCAGGTTGGGTAAACGTACTTGTACTCCAGCGCCATTTTGTACCGCTACGCTGTAGTGATCGCCTTTGCCAAGATAACGGTTTTCATAATGCACGGTGCTTTTTACATGAACCTGCGGAGATAATTGAATTTCCATCAGCGCGCGAACTTCTTCATGCTCACCTTTGGCAGTCTCAGCGTAGCGATAGGCTAGGGTTCTGGACCAACAGCACTTGCGTAGCCACCAGCCGACACTGTCTTGCTTGAAGTGGTTAAGGGCCATCGTAGCAAAAAAATAAATCAAGCCTGTTACCAGTAGCACTACGCTGAACCACGGACTCATAACGATAATTGCAAGAGTACTGGCAGGAAAAATACCTGCGAATAACTGAGCGGCTGACCCTACTCCCATCAGGCCTACAGAGACGATCTTTAAATCCAGCCAGTCTTTTTCTTCTGATGTTTTAGCCCCAGCTGAATCATCCAGAACGTCAAATATCTCCAATGTAGCCGCTACAATCCCAAACCCACCCATCGCCACCATCGAAACCCTGAACCCAAATATCGCATCCCCCCAAACCGTATTACCCCGTGCTCTCCAATAAGCTGCCGATTGATCAAGAATGCCCACTGTGTACGTACCAATAACCACGGGCTTCGCCGTACTGATAACCGCCCACGGTGC
>NZ_JAWHOO010000032.1:0-68680 GCF_032586855.1 Pseudomonas syringae group sp. J254-4
TATCGTGCGGCGCTCTGCGTCGCATGCCTTTCTGGACGCTCCGCGTCCTCTTGACGACGCAGAGCGTCGAGAACTGCGTTCCCACGCTGGAGCGTGAGGAACGATAACCTCAACTATCGTGCCCGATGCTCTGCGCTTCTGCCTGAAGGGCGTGTGCGCTTGCTCACGAAGAGGCCGGTGCAGCCGCTGAGCACTCCGCGTGGGCGTGCCGCCCTGCGCTATCGCAAAACCCGGTAACCAAGCCTTACCCCTTCACCATACGACAACGACTAGCCTCATCGAGCCCATTCCTAAAGCAAGGATGCTTCGATGCTGCCCACCATTCGCCTGATGACGTTCGCTCTTGTGTTTCTTCTGCCCGGCCTCGGCCATGCCAGCCAATGCCCTGGCTGGTCTGCAGCCAAGGCACGCAGCGAGGTCACGGCCTTGCAACAGCAGGTTGCCGCGTGGGACGACAGCTACCATCGCCAGGGCCTCTCGCAAATCCCGGACGAGCTTTACGATCAGGCGCGGCAGAAGCTGAGCGTGTGGCGCTCGTGCTTTGCCGTTTCCACACCCGAGTCCGATCCGCTAACGACAGCTGTTGGCCCGCTGCCTCATCCCGTACCGCATACGGGCGTTAACAAGCTGGCGGACGAAAGCAGTGTCGAGGCCTGGCTGAAAGGCCGCAACGACCTGTGGATTCAGCCCAAGATCGACGGCGTGGCAGTCACACTCGTTTACGAAAAAGGTCAGCTGGTGCAGGCGATCAGTCGCGGCGATGGGCGCAAGGGCCAGGATTGGACTTCGCAGGCACGACTGATAAAGGCCATTCCTCAGCGTCTACCCCAACATGACTCCCTGATCCTGCAAGGCGAGCTGTACTGGCGGTTGACCGATCATATTCAGGCAATATCCGGCAGCGTCAACGCGCGCAGCAAGGTGGCAGGCATGCTGGCCCGGCAGACAATCAGCCCGCAGCAGGCTGATGCCATCGGGCTGTTCGTCTGGGACTGGCCGAACGGGCCTAACGATATGGCTCAACGACTCGCAGGCCTGCAAGCCATGGGCGTTGAGGACAGCGAGGCGTACACGCACCCATTGGAAAATCATGTTCAGGCTGCGAAATGGCGCGAGCACTGGTACCGCAATTCTCTGCCATTCGCGACAGATGGCGTGATCATGCGTCAGGGCCAGCGCCCACCGATGCAACGCTGGCAAGCCAGTGCGCCTTACTGGATTGCGGCCTGGAAGCACCCTTACGCCCAGGCACTGGCCGAGGTGCGCAAGGTCAGCTTCAAGATTGGCCGCAGCGGCAGGATTACCCCTGTGCTGGAGCTGACCCCGGTACGTCTCGACGACCGTACCGTCAGCCGCATCAGCACCGGTTCACTGCAACGCTGGCAAACGCTGGATATAAGACCTGGCGATCAGGTAGCCGTGAGCTTGGCCGGGCTGACGATTCCGAGACTCGACGGCGTGATATCCCGCGCGGCCGAGCGAGTTGAAATGATCATTCCGCAAGCCGATGACTTTCATGAGTTGAGCTGCTGGCAAGCCACACCAGGCTGTGAAAGCCAGTTCCGCGCCAGACTGATCTGGCTCAGCGGCAAGAAAGGCCTTGCGCTGCCCGGCGTCGGTCCGGGGACCTGGGACAAGCTTATTGAAAACGGCCAAATAGAGAGCCTGCTCGATTGGATGACCCTGAATCATGCTGAGCTTGCTAACATTCCCGGCTTCGCAGAGCGCAGCAGCGCTAAACTGCTCGCCAGCCTGCAAACAGCGCGTGAACGGCCGTTTCAGACGTGGCTCAAGGCCATCGGACTGCCGCCTACAGGAAGCGCAACACTTCCTGACAATTGGCAGGAACTGGCCGGGCGTAGCGTTGAGCAATGGCAAGCAGAGCCGGGCATAGGGCCTGGCCGGGCAGCGACACTGAGGTCTTTTTTTCAGGCCCCAGAGGTGCAGGCATTGAGCCATCAATTGCAGGCTCAGGGTATTTCAGGTTTTAAGTAGCGGACGTCCATTTTTTGTCCGTGTTCAAACGGAGTTCATATGCAGTTTTTATCACCACTGATCCTTTTCACCAGTTGCACGCTGCTGGCTACAACGCTGCTGGCAGATGAGCAGGCACCCGCACCTTCCGAGTGCCAGATCAAAAGCCAGGAAATCAGCAGCAAGATTCAGGACGCCAAAACTGAGGGTAACAAGGCCGAGCAGACCGGGCTTGAGAAGGCCCTCGCCGAGGTCAATGCCAACTGCACCGAGACCTCATTGATCAAGCAGAGAAAGCAGAAGGTGCTGGACGCCAAGCAGGAAGTCAGCCGCCGCCAGACCGACTTGAACAAGGCCATGGACAAGGGTGATCCGGAGAAGATCAACAAGCGCAAGGACAAGCTGGCCGAGTCGCGTAAAGAGTTGCAAGAAGCCCAGACCGACCTTGAGAAAGTCCAGCCGGACGATTGATCAAGGTCGCGGCGCTGCTGCTTATCGGCAGCCCCGCAACCTGGCTGTCAGGATACGGCCGGGAAAGCCGACACGCCGAACAGCGCGACGATGAGCCCCATGCCCACCAGCCAGACTATCGAACGCAGTGCGGCGAGGTCAGCCAGATAGAAGATGATGTAAAGCAGACGACTGGTGATGAACAGCACGGCCAGTACATCGATGGTCACCAACTGCGCATTGCCGGCAATGTGCGCAATGATGACCGCTGCTGCGAACGCCGGGGTCACTTCAAAGCTGTTCAGTTGGGCAGCATGCGCACGGCGCGGGAAACCCTCCAGCTTGTCGAGAAAGGCGCGCGGGTCATGATTGTGCCCACTGCCGAATTTGCCGCTGCCGAACTTGGCGATACCGGCACACATAATCGGCAGCAGGATCGCGACCAGCACGCACCAGAAAGCAACTGTCATACGTCCATCCTTATAGGTTCAGCTTCATCTGAAGCATCCGGGCAATACCCGCTCACAAGCTATGAGCCGGGGGGCAGCGAAAGGTTCTTGAAGAACGACCAGCAACCTGACGCATTACACCAGTTTAGGAAAGATCAGGCTGAACGTAGTGAAGTGTCCGGGCTCGCTCTCGACCGTCACCTGCCCTTCATGCAGGCTCATGATGGAACGCACAATCGCCAGCCCAAGCCCCGTCCCGCCCTGCTGTCGCGCGCGGCTGACATGAACCCGATAGAAGCGATCGAACAGCCGCGGCAGGTGTTCGGCATCGATCCCCTCGCCCGCATTGCGCACCGCCAGTGACACTTCATCTGCATGCGTGGCAAGGGTGATGGTAATGACACTGCCGGACAGACCGTGGCGAATAGCGTTGGACAGCAGGTTCGAAATCGCTCGCTGAATCATCAGCCGGTCGCCTGTTGCCTTCGCGTTGCCCTGAACCTGCAAGGTGATGTCGCGCTCTTCCGCCGAAGATGAAAACAGCTCGGCGACCTTGTCGGCCTCTTCGCGCAGGTCGATGACCTCAACCGGCAGCGGCGCGGCAGGCTGGCTGACACTGGCCAGAAACAGCATCTGGCTGATCATGCGCGACATGCGCTCCAGCTCCTCGGTACACGATTCCAGCGCCTGCTTGTACTCTTCCGAAGGGCGCGGCCTGGAAAGCGTGACCTGCGCCTTGCCCATCAGGTTGTTCATGGGCGAGCGCAACTCATGCGCGAGGTCGTCCGAGAACTGCGCCAGCTGCTGCACATCGCCGTCCAGCCGGTGCAGCATGAAATTGACCGCATGCGCCAGGTCGCGCAATTCATCAGGCATCCCCTTCACTTTCATGCGATGAGACAGGTCACGGGCTGAAATCAGCGCCGTTACTTTTCTGAAAGCGCCCAACGGCCTGAGACCACGACGCACCACCCACCAGGCACCGAAGCCGACCAGCAGCAAGATCACCGGCAGTATCAGGAAAGTCGATTTCAAATAAGCGTGCAGCAGCGTGCTGTCGCTTTCCCGATCCATCGACAGCCTGACGAGAATGTCCTGCCCTGTCTTGAGGTGTATTTCCCTATAACCCATCAGAATCTTGTGGCCGTGTACCGACTGCAATTCCTGAAAGCCTTGAGGTATGTGATCTGCCTCGGGGACAGGCAGGTTCCGGCCCTCCTCGTTACCGACCATCATCAATTGCTGCCGAGGGTTGCTCGCGTCGAGCACCATCAACGAATAGCTGTCGTGTCCGATGATCTGGTCACGCAGGGTATGAGGGTATTGAACAATGTCTTCGATGCCGAGAAATCCCTCGCTCATGCTGTGTTCGATCTGCGCGAACTTCTCGTTCAGGCTGTCTTCGGCGCGCAGATCGAGCTGACGGGAAATAGCCGCATAAGCGAGCATTTCCATTACCAGCACCAGGCACGCAATCAGCGCAGTAACGGTCAGCCCCAGGCGCGTCGACAGACGCGTCGGTTTCATTCACGCACTTCCAGCACATAACCCACGCCGCGCAACGTGTGGATCAGCTTGGTCTCGAAAGGATCGTCGATCTTCGCCCGCAGGCGACGGATCGACACTTCCACCACATTGGTGTCGCAATCGAAGTTCATGTCCCAGACCAGAGAAATGATCTGGGTACGCGACATGACTTCACCGCTGTGACGCATCAGCAGGTGCAGGAGCGCGAACTCCTTGGTGGTCAGGTCGATGCGCTGGCTGCCGCGAAACGCCCGGTGCCGCCCTTGATCAAGCTCCAGATCGCCAACCTGCAACACCTTGGAGGTGGTGGTCTGCTCGCTGCGCCGCATCAACGTGCGGACCCTTGCCAATAGCTCGGGAAACTCGAACGGCTTGACCAGATAGTCATCTGCGCCCAATTCCAGGCCCTTGACCTTCTCTTCCAGGCGCCCTCGTGCAGTGACCATCATGACGCGCGTACTGACAGTCTTCCTCAGGCGACTCAGTACCTCCCAGCCGTCCATTTCCGGCAGGTTCACATCCAGTATCACCACATCGTAAGCCTGATGCTGCGCGAGATAGAGGCCATCGAGCCCGGTTGCAGCGATATCGACGATATAGCCACTTTCGGTCAGACCCTGATGCATGTACTCGGCAGTTTTCGGCTCGTCCTCTACGACAAGGATTCGCATAACCAGGCTTCCTGTTTGATGAACGGATGATGACGATGCCGTGCAGTGTACTGAAAAGAAACGCTTATCTTGCTGGATAACAAAATCGTAATTTTCCAGCAATCCCTCTGATAGCTCCGGTTACATAAAGTCCCCACAGCCAACTTCAGCGCCAAGGTGCCTGTTTGTTTTTTGTTTTGATGGGGTGCTTCATGGACAGGGTAATTCATGCGACTGAAGAACAACGTACGCACTCGGCGTACCGGTCTGGTAACAGGGTGCCCGGCATGAAAGTCGCTGCACTTTGCCTGCTGCTGTTGCCGTTTGCTGCTCCCGGCATCGCAGCAGCCCAGGGCATCAGCCTGGCTCAGGCGCTGGACGCAGCCTTTGCGCGCAACCCGGAACTCGCCGCCGCGCAATGGGAGATCGGCGTTGCCGAAGGTGATCGCCAGCAGGCCGGGCTGATTCCCAACCCGGTGGTGTCGTGGGAGGTTGAAGACACACGCCGCGAGACCAGCACCACCACCGTGATGCTCAGCCAGGCACTGGAACTGGGCGGCAAGCGCGGAGCACGCATCGAAGCCGCCAGCAAGGGCCAGGACGCCGCCCGGCTGGAGCTTGAGCGACGCGGCAACGAACTGCGGGCCGAAGTGGTTCAGGCGTTCTACGCAGCGGCGCGGGCGCAGGCAGGTCTGGACCTGGCGCGCCAGTCCAGAACACTGGCCGAACGCGGCCTGCAGGTTGCCGAAGGGCGTGTTCGGGCGGGCAAGGTGTCACCGGTGGAGGGCACGCGCGCCCAGGTGCAACTGGCTGAAACCGACCTGCTGGTACGGCGCGCCGAGACCCTGAAGATCAACAGCAACCGTGAACTGGCGCGCACCACAGGTTCGCCGGTCGCCTCTTTTGAGCGTCTGGAATACACCGATCTGTCGCCGGGCAAGCTGCCACCGAGCGCAAAGCTACTGAGCGCCATCAACCAGTCCGCAGAGCTACGCCTCGCTCAGGCGCAAATAGAACAGCGCGAAGCCGCGCTGGGTTCAGAACGCGCCAAGCGCATCCCGGACCTGACCGTCAGCGTCGGCAGCCAGTACAGCCGCGAAGAGCGCGAACGGGTCAATGTCGTGGGCCTGTCGATGCCACTGCCGCTATTCGATCGAAACCAGGGCAACGTGCTCGCAGCATCCCGCCGGGCCGACCAGTCACGCGACCTGCGCAATGCCGTTGAGCTCAAGCTGCGTACCCAGACCCAGTCCGCCCTCGATCAGTGGAGCACCGCGGCGCAGGAAGTCGAGTCCTTCAATCAGGTCATCCTGCCCGCCGCGCAGCGCGCCGTCGACACCGCAACGCGCGGTTTCGAAATGGGCAAGTTCGGTTTTCTGGAAGTGCTGGATGCGCAACGAACGCTGATTTCAGCGCGCAGCCAGTACCTGGAATCACTGGCGACTGCCACCGAAGCCCGAGTGGCTGTCGAGCGAATTCACGGTGATCTCAACCGGTTCAGCTTCAACCCCTGACTTTCCTTTTCCGCCTGTATCGAGCGTATCGCAAGGTGCCGCAAGCACCTGATCGCCGGGAGCCTTTATGAACAACAAACGAAGCATTGCCATCACGCTGGCGGTGGTGGCCATCATTGGTCTGGGCAGTCTGACGCTGAACCCGCAGATGCTGCCATTCGCAACTGAAACAGAGCCGTCAGCCGATGGGCACGCGCATGAATCCGAGCAGGGCCATGCTGAAGAGCCAGACCACGGCAACGAGGCGAAAAAACCGGACGCCGCAGCCTCCGAGTCTTCCCATAAAGAAGAGGAAGAAGGACACATCGAACTGAGCGCCGAGCAGATCAAGACTGCCGGCATCGAGCTGGCAAGCGCAGAACCTCGACAGATGAGCACCACTGTGACCTTCCCCGGCGAAATCCGCTTTGATGAGGACCGCACCGCGCATGTCGTGCCTCGGGTCAGCGGTGTGGTCGAATCAGTGAAGGTCGATCTGGGTCAAGCCGTGAAAAAGGGCCAGGTGCTGGCGGTGATTGCCAGCCAGCAGATCTCCGATCAACGCAGCGAACTGAACGCCGCACAACGCCGCCAGGAACTGGCACGCCTGACGCTACAGCGCGAGAAAAAACTCTGGGAAGACAAGATTTCCGCCGAGCAGGACTACTTGCAAGCGCGCCAGGAGTTTCAGGAGGCCGACATCAACCTGGCCAACGCCCGACAGAAGATCAGCGCCATCGGTGCCAGCCTGAACCCATCCGCGGGCAATCGCTACGAATTGATCGCGCCATTTGACGCCATGGTCGTGGAGAAACACCTCGGCATCGGCGAGATGGTCAGCGAAGCGAGCAATGCCTTCACGCTGTCCGACCTGTCGCGTGTCTGGGCCACCTTCGGCGTAGCGCCCAAGGATCTGGACAAGGTGGTGGTCGGTCGTCCGGTCATCGTCAGCGCGCCCGATCTGAATGCGCGGGTCGAAGGCAAGATTGGTTACGTCGGCAGCCTGCTGGGCGAGCAGACCCGCGCCGCCGCCGTGCGCGTGACCCTTGCCAACCCGCAGGGTGCCTGGCGTCCCGGCCTGTTCGTGTCGGTGGAAGTCGCCGCCGAGCAGACCAGCGTGGCGGTCAGCATTCCCGAGTCTGCGATTCAGTCGATTGAGGACAAACCCTCGGTCTTCGTACGCAACGCTGAAGGCTTTCAACTGACACCGGTAACGCTCGGTCGCCGCGATGGCGGCCATGTGGAAATCGTCAAAGGCCTGGCTGGCGGTACACAAGTGGCTGCCGCGGGCAGTTTCATCCTCAAGTCGGAGCTGGGCAAAGGCTCCGCCGAGCACGCCCATTGATCTGCGTCACACGAGTACACCTCCATGTTTGAACGGTTGATTCAATTCGCGATTGAACAGCGCATCGTCGTGATGCTTGCTGTGCTGCTCATGGCTGGGCTAGGCATTGCCAGTTACCAGAAACTGCCTATCGATGCCGTCCCCGACATCACCAACGTACAGGTGCAGATCAACACGTCGGCACCCGGCTTCTCGCCGCTGGAAACCGAACAGCGCATCACGTTCGCCATCGAGACCAACATGGCAGGCCTGCCCGGTCTGCAACAGACGCGCTCGCTGTCGCGCTCGGGCCTGTCTCAGGTCACGGTGATTTTCGAAGACGGCACTGACCTGTTCTTTGCCAGGCAGTTGGTGGGCGAGCGCCTGCAGATTGCCAAGGACCAGTTGCCTGAAGGCGTCGACGCGATGATGGGGCCGATTTCCACCGGCCTTGGCGAGATATTTCTGTGGACGGTCGAGGCCCGAGAGGGCGCACTGAAAGAAGACGGCACGCCTTACACGCCGACCGACCTGCGAGTGATTCAGGACTGGATCATCAAGCCGCAACTGCGCAACGTGCCGGGCGTGGCCGAGATCAACACCATCGGCGGTTTTGCCAAGCAGTATCAGATTGCGCCCGATCCGAAGAAGCTGGCGGCCTACAAACTGACACTGAACGATCTGGTGGCTGCGCTTGAGCGCAACAACGCCAACGTCGGCGCAGGCTACATCGAGCGCGGCGGTGAGCAACTGCTGATACGCGCACCGGGCCAGCTCGGCACGGTGGACGATATCGCCAACATCGTCATCGCCCACGTGCAGGGCACGCCTATCAGAATCAGCAGCGTGGCGGAGGTCGGTATCGGCAAGGAAATGCGCTCCGGCGCAGCCACCGAAAACGGCCGTGAAGTGGTGCTTGGTACGGTGTTCATGCTGATCGGTGAAAACAGCCGGACGGTGTCACAGGCCGTGGCCGCCAAACTCGCCGACATCAATCGCACACTGCCCGAAGGCGTCGAAGCGGTAACGGTTTACGACCGCACCAACCTGGTCGAAAAAGCCATCGCGACGGTGAAAAAGAACCTGATCGAAGGCGCGATTCTGGTCATCGTGATTCTGTTCCTGTTTCTGGGCAACATCCGTGCTGCGCTGATCACCGCCATGGTGATTCCGCTGGCCATGCTGTTTACCTTCACCGGCATGTTCACCAACAAGGTCAGCGCCAACCTGATGAGCCTGGGCGCGTTGGACTTCGGCATCATTGTCGACGGCGCGGTGGTGATCGTCGAAAACGCCATCCGCAGGCTGGCGCATGCCCAGAAGAAATACGGCCGCATGCTGACCCGCTCCGAGCGTTTCCACGAGGTCTTCGCCGCCGCCAGAGAAGCCCGTCGGCCGCTGATTTTCGGCCAGTTGATCATCATGGTCGTGTACCTGCCGATCTTCGCCCTCACCGGTGTGGAAGGCAAAATGTTCCACCCTATGGCCTTCACTGTGGTCATAGCCCTGCTCGGTGCCATGATCCTCTCGGTGACCTTCGTGCCTGCCGCCATCGCCATGTTCGTCACCGGCAAGGTCAAGGAAGAAGAAGGCCTGGTGATGCGCACCGTTCGCCACCGTTACGCGCCGATCCTGAGCTGGGTGCTGGGGCATCGCGCCATCGCATTCGGAATGGCCTTGGTGCTGATTGTCTTGTCGGGCTTCACCGCCAGCCGCATGGGCAGCGAGTTCATCCCGAGCCTGAGCGAAGGCGACTTCGCCTTGCAGGCGCTGCGTGTGCCCGGCACCAGCCTGACCCAGTCGGTGGACATGCAGCAGCGTCTGGAAAAAGCCATCATCGACAAGGTCCCGGAAGTGCAGCGCGTGTTCGCCCGCACCGGCACCGCAGAGATCGCCGCCGACCCGATGCCGCCCAACATCTCTGACAGCTATGTGATGCTCAAGCCGCAACGTGAATGGCCGGACCCGGACAAGTCCCGTGAAACACTGATAGCCGACCTGCAAAAGGCCGCCGCCAGTGTGCCGGGCAGCAACTACGAACTGTCCCAGCCGATCCAGTTGCGCTTCAACGAGTTGGTTTCCGGTGTACGCAGTGACGTCGCGGTGAAAGTGTTCGGCGACGACATGAACGTGCTCAACCAGACCGCCGCAAAAATTGCCGCCACCCTGCAAAAAGTGCCAGGCGCTTCAGAAGTGAAAGTCGAGCAGACCACCGGCCTGCCGGTACTGACCATCAACATCGATCGCGACAAGGCCGCGCGTTACGGCCTCAACGTGGCCGATGTGCAGGACGCCATCGCCATTGCGCTGGGCGGTCGTCAGGCGGGAACGTTGTATGAAGGTGATCGCCGCTTCGACATGGTGGTGCGCCTGTCCGAGCAACTGCGCACCGATGTGAACGGGCTCTCCAGCCTGCTCATTCCGGTGCCTGCGAGCGCCAACAGCAACCAGCAGATCAGCTTTATCTCGCTGTCCCAGGTCGCCAGCCTTGACCTGGTGCTCGGCCCGAACCAGATCAGCCGCGAGAACGGCAAGCGTGTGGTCATCGTCAGCGCCAACGTGCGCGGCCGAGACCTCGGCTCGTTTGTCGAAGAAGCAGGCACCACTATCGATAACGGCGTGCAGATCCCGGCCGGCTACTGGACCAACTGGGGCGGCCAGTTCGAGCAACTGCAATCGGCCGCCAAACGCCTGCAGATTGTCGTGCCAGTGGCATTGCTGCTGGTACTGGCGCTGCTGTTCATGATGTTCAACAACCTCAAGGACGGCCTGCTGGTGTTCACCGGCATACCGTTCGCACTCACCGGCGGCGTCATGGCCCTGTGGCTGCGCGACATTCCCCTGTCGATCTCCGCAGGCGTGGGCTTCATCGCACTCTCGGGTGTGGCGGTGCTGAACGGCCTGGTGATGATCGCCTTCATCCGCAGCCTGCGCGAAGAAGGCCGCTCGCTGCACGACGCCATCACCGAAGGAGCCCTCACCCGCCTGCGCCCGGTGCTGATGACCGCACTGGTCGCCTCGCTGGGCTTCATCCCCATGGCCCTCGCCACCGGGACTGGTGCCGAAGTGCAGCGACCACTGGCGACGGTGGTGATTGGCGGGATTCTGTCGTCGACCGCGCTGACGTTGCTGGTGTTACCGGCGTTGTATCAGTGGGCGCATAGGCGGGAGGATGAGGAGGCGGTTGAGGCGTTGAAATAGGTTTTTAAGTAAAAATTGCGCTGATCCAGCTGATGTTACCGTCAACTGGCCCAGCGCAGTCGGCACTGTCTGTAGCCAAAGTCTTACTCCATTTCCAGAAACGCAGCACACCTGCTGGCGAACAATTCAGGTAGACACCGCAGCCTTGAGCAATGATATTTCGAACCATGGAACACGTTACTCACTAGTTGCCAAATGTGTTGAAATGCAGCCTTATCATCCAGCGCAGAACGCGTTGCGCCGAAGATACTTAAGATCATGAATTTCCCGCCAGTGTGGGAACTCATTCCCCGGATCGGCCACTAACAGCGCAGTCGCTTGCGCATCGGCGGCAAACAGGATCGACGCTGAACGTTGTGTTTCTTTTCAATTCGCCACACGAAGTGGCCATTTGAAAGACAGGACGTACAGTTTGCGCAAGTAAAGGAGTTACACAATGGACCTGACCTTTGGCACACCTCTCAGCCAGAGCGGACGCCTTCTGCAACTCACCACGCCGCTGGGCGAGCATCAGCTTCAGGCCCTGCGCATGCATGGGGTCGAGCGCATCGGGCGCGTGCCCCGCTACACCCTCGACGTAGTGGTGCAGGACACCGAATACGATCCTGAAAAACTCATCGGCCAGCCGGTCAGCCTGGCGATTCTCTGCGATGACGGTTCTCCCGCGCAGCGTCATGGCCTGGTCGAGAGCGTGCGCTATCTGGGCAATGACGGCGGTCTGCATGACTGGCAACTGGTCTTCGCGCCCTGGTTCAGCCTGCTCGAATACCGGCTCGACTGCCGCATCTGGCAGGACAAGAACCTGCCGGCGATTCTGGAAGCGGTGTTCTCTCTTTATGAGCAGGCCAAAGGCAACTTCCGCCTGGACCTGCGTCGCGAATATGCACCTCTTTCCTACGTTACTCAGTTCAACGAGAGCGACGCCAACTTCGTGCAGCGTTGGTGCGAGCAGGAAGGTCTTTTCTGGTACGTCGAGCACACAGCGGACAAGCACTGCATTGTCTTCACTGACACCGTCGACACCCTGCCCGCGCTGGCACCGCAGAGCATTCGCTTTCACACCCAGAACGCCACTGAAAAACAGGACGGCATTACCCAGTGGAGCAGTGGTTCGCAGTTGTTGAGCGGCAAGCTGCATTGGCGCAGTGTCGATTACCTGGCCCACGGCCAGCCACGCGAAACCGTGATGCCTGCCCTACAGGCCGCTTCGGCCCCGCAGGCGCTTGAGCGTTACGAGTATCAGGGCCAGTACGGCTGGCAGAAGCAGGACCGGGGCGAGTGGCTGAGCCGCGTACAGATCGAACAGCGTGAATCCCAGGCACGTCGTGTGCAAGGTCAAAGCGGCGTGCGGCAGATGGAAGCCGGGCGCTGGTTTGAGCTGACCCAGCATCCGCTGTACGAGCGCAAGGCAGCCGAAGAGCGTCAGTTTTTGCTGATCGAAGTCGAGATGTTCGCCGAGAGCAATTTGCCACTGGCCAAGGAGCGCCGCGAAGTGCCGGGTAGTCTGGCGGCGCTGTTCAGATCGGTGCGCCCTGAGCCTTCAGGGCTTGGCGTCGTGAACAAGGTAGCGGACACCTTGGGCGTCGGCAGCCACGGCTTCTTCCTCAATCGCTTTGAAGGCCAGTTGCACAGCGTGCCGTTCCGCAGCCCGTCGGAGCATTTCAAACCCAAAAGCCTCGGCCAACAGACCGCCGTGGTCGTCACGCCCAGCGGCCATGAAGTGTTTACCGATACCTTGAACCGGATTTGCGTACGCTTTCACTGGGACCGGCTTTCCCAAGAAGGCGAACTGGGTTCCTGCTGGCTGCGCATGATGCAACCGAGCAGCGGCCCGGACTGGGGCAGTGTGCATGTGCCGCGTGCCGGTGAAGAGGTGGTCATCACTTTTCTGGACAACGACATCGACCGACCGCTGGTCATGGGGCAAGTCTACGGCGGCCACAAACCCGCCTGGCACTCCAGCGGTCTGATGGCCGGCTACAAGAGCAAGGAAGTCGGCGGCGGTGGTTTCAACCACTGGGTGATGGACGACTCGACCGGCCAGGTCCGCACCCAGATCCACAGCAGTCATGGCCACACCCAACTCAACCTCGGTTATTTGATCGACCAGCGCGGCAACAATCGCGGAGGCCTGCGCGGTACCGGGTTTGAATTGCGCACCGATGCTTACGGTGCTTTGCGCGCCCAGCAGGGTTTGTACCTCAGCACTTGGAAACGCAGCGGTGCCCAGGGCGCACAGATCGATGCCAGCGAAGCGCAGCAGCAACTGAAAAATAGCGAGCAACGCGTCAAGACCTTGTCCGACACGGCGCAACAGCACAACGCCCTGCCCATGCAGGAAGGCCTGGACAGCCTCACCCAGCTCAATAGCGATGCCGACGTGACCTACGGCAGTGACGACGGCAGCCCGAGCCAAGGCCCCGGCGAGCAGCAACGCAACGGCGGCGATACCGCCTGGGCGATCCGCAGCGGCGGACGCGGCAAGACACCGGGTTACCAGCAGCCATTGCTGATCGCCTCCTCCCCCGCCGACATCGCCACTGCCACGCCGAAAAGCACGCACCTGCACAGCGGCAAACACCTGACCCTGAGCACCGGCGAAGACGTCAGCATTGCTAGCGGCAAATCCCTGCTGGCCAGCGTCGCGCAAAGCATCAGCCTGTTCGCGCAGAACGCCGGAGCCAAACTGTTTGCTGCCAAGGGCAAGATTGAGCTACAGGCGCAAAGTGATGCGATGGAGCTGACCGCGCAGCAAGGGGTGAAAATCACCTCGACCGCTGCCGGAATAGAAATCGCCGCCCAGGAAGGCATCCTCCTTACCAGCGGTGGCGGCTACATCCGCATCAAGGACGGGAATATCGAGATTCATGCGCCGGGGACGATTGATGTCAAAGGGGCGAAGAAGACGTTTAGTGGGCCAGCCCAGCTTAATCGCGACCATCCCGCCTGGCCCGAGTCCTCTGTAACCCAAGCGCTTACCTTTTATGCTGGGCAAACCAACGCCGGAAGCTCCAGTGCGTGGGCTGGTATGCCTTACAAACTGTTTGCCGGGGGCGCATTGATAAAACAAGACGTCATGAACAAAAAAGGGACAATTGATGTTGATCACAATCCGACCATTGCTGAATATGTCGTAGAGTTAGCTAATGGCATTAGCTACAAAATACCTGTCGGCGGCCAATATAAAGGCGAAGAAAACAACGCCGAGCTTGCTAATAGCGGACTTCATCATCACCAAGTAGGATCGCGCCGGGGTGTAGCAAACTCAGGAAGTAAACGTGATTTCAGAGCTCAATATGCGTCACTTGACAATTCAGAATCAGAGCCGGAGATTTAAATAATGTCGACATCGAGAAGCATTACATCTCCGATCGCAATGTGTAAAAGAACGGAGGTCAAGCTAAATTTACCATGGTTCGTCGAGTGTACTGAATACGGGCCTGTTCCTGCTACGTTTGAACCGTTGGTAAATGGGGAACGTGCGTTTGGTGCCTTGTACGACGCGATCATGAACGCTAACGTAAGCATCGATTATGTGTGCTGGGGCTTCCAGCCTTCCATGTACTTCAAAAGAACAGGAAATCCTGATGAGTTATGCATTGGCGACCTGCTGATAAAAAAATCAAAAAAAGGGGTTAAAGTTCGTGTTATTTGTTGGTACATGCACCTCGCTCAATTTATGGAGAATCCAACCCCAGGTGACAACACTATAAGCTGGTTCGAGAAAGGCAGACAAAATCGAGATGACGAGCAGAGAAAACTAGACCAAGACTGGTATCTCAAGGCACGATTGAAAAACACTGGTGCGAACAACGGCGTCACAGAGCTAATACAAAGAGAATGGGATCTGCTTTGGTATGGGCGTGACAAAACACTTGTCATAGACAATATCGAATTTGTAACTCGTGGCTTTGGATTTATCGAGCGGGTAGAAATTGCTTGGCAACTGTTGGTTAACGGTGAAGACCAGAACGGATCAATAAATAATAAGTTTCAGAGCACTGTGGCGATGTCGGCTGCGCCAACGCACCATCAAAAAATGGTATTGATCGATTATGAAAGCCCTGATGAAGCCGTCGGTTTTGTCATGGGCCATAATACGCTAGATGCCTACTGGGACAAAGATGATCACAGCTATACAAGGAGGGGGCCCCGTGAGGGAAGAAACGGACAGACCCCAAGGCAAGACATCTCAAGCAAAGTAACCGGACCGATTCTTGCTCACCTGAATGACAATTTCTGCGAAGCCTGGGATCGAGAAACCGGGGGCGATCTCTTAGGGGCTCGGGCCGCACTTTTCAGCCAGTTAAAACCACGCCGTGATGCTGGAGCCGCCATCATGGCACAGTTGCTACGAACGCAACAGCAAGATGGAGTTCACGACATCCGTGAACTCTATCTGAAAGCCACAAACAACGTCACAAATTATATATATATGGAAAACCAGTATTTCAGATGGGAACCTATTGCATCTGCGATAAAAACGGCAGTACAAAAACAGCAGATAGGTGGGCGCAGCCATGCAGAGCATGGTTCGATCCATGTTTTTGTCGTAACCAACTCCAGCGATGAGGGGATGGGAGACGGCTCAATGAACACCTACAGGATGCTGGACAGTTTGGGACGTAAAGATGTATTGCCCGGAATAGCCAAGCTTGAAAGGAATGAAGCGCTGGATCGCGAGCTGGATGCTGCAAAACTGAAAACTACTAATGCCCGACAATCGCTAGCAGCGCTAGACGATCCCCGTATCCGGCAAGCCTATATAAACCCGAAGTTACTTGAGAATCTCAAAATAGAGCGTCGCGCTGAAGTCGAGGCTGCTCAACAGCGCCAAGAAGAGCTGGAAGCGACTATACCGTTCAAAAAAAGCAAGGCCATAAATTTTACAGAGATCCAAGGCTTAAAAGTACATATTTGTACATTGGTTGCACCAGACTCTCCTCCCGATGATTGGATGCCAGTTTATATCCACAGCAAACTGACAATTATCGACGATGTCTTCACAACATTAGGGTCAGCCAACATTAACATACGCAGCATGGAAGTCGACAGTGAATTAAATATTTGCCATGAACACCCGGAGTTATCCAAGAAACTCCGACAGCAACTATGGAATATACATACCAACCATATGGGTGCACAAGATGATGTAGAAGATGCTTTCGACATCTGGCTAGACATCATTGAAAAGAACAAATCTCGCCAAAGAACAAACAAGGGCGAATCTATTTTCAAAGGTTTGCCTCCTTATGCATCGCTGATAGAATTTTATCGAGAGAGCGTAACGCGAACCAACTTGGATTAGACCATGAACACTTTAAAAACCCTCATATCCGCGCTAATTTTTGTACTTTTCTCTTCCGAGTTAAACGCCATGCAAAAAGATGACCGAGAAACAGTCAAGAGCAGTCTTAAGTTTGAATGCCATCGCGAAAGTGACATCCTACCAAACATTAATCAAGAAGCAGATATACTTTATAAATACGGCCTATTCCTACAAACAAAAGAGGGACCAAAAGACTTTAACGACGTAGCCCGCTACTATCGAATTGCAGCTGCTCATGGACACTACAAAGCTGCGACTAATTTGCAGGCACTAATCACACAAGGCTTGGCAAGCTCAACTAATGGCCAAAAGGAAACTATCGAGCTTGTAGAGAAGTTTATGAACTTAGGTGTTCCAGGTGCTTACTATGACATGGGCCACTATCTTGAAGCAGGCTATGGAGTCGAGCAAGATCAAGAAAAAGCTAATGCATATTTTCGAAAGGCGGCTGACCTAGGTAGCCCTGATGCTCAGTACTACGTTGCTACATTACTGGGGCGAGTAAAAGGTGGAGTAGACATCATGGAGCAAATGCTGCATTGTGCTGCTTATCAAGGCCATGCGAGCGCCGCTAGGGAGCTAGCAGGATATATACGTGAATCTAAAAAATTTAAAGAAGCAGTACTTATTTATCAGATTAGTATTAAAGCTGGTGATTCCGCATCCGCAAGACGATTGAGCAAAGCATTCGAAGGTCCGCCTCCAACAGAGGAACTTTACTATTTAGGTGTAGATTCAGATAAGGAGCGGGCAGATAGATATCGTTTGATAAGCAAATTTCTTAAAAAAAATGAACAACTGGGTTCAAAACTTCCAGATATAGACTCTATTGTTCCTTTGCCTCCAGCCAAACTTCCCGCTTGGGACGGGACATTCCAGTGGCAAAAAAAACGTGAAGCAGAAGCCCTTCCAAAAAAGCCCGACAACATATTAATTCAACGTCTAAGCAAGGATAAGAACCTCGATTTCACTACAGGCCTTCCATTATCCAGCGGTTGATCACATACAATATTAATGCCCGCCGTCATTGTAGCGGCGGACATTAAAAACGGCGCTGAATACCGGCGACGTAAGTACCGCTAGATATGCAAGAGCACGGATAAAGTTATGCATAACTCAATTTGTTTAGCGCGCACCCTGCTACTTGTATTTTTCCGTGGTATAGACGCCAAGTATCAGGCGTTGCTCCTCTCGAGATTTCAGCCTTCCATATATTTCATCCGCGACGGATCCCACCCCTGCATTGGCGAACTGCTCAGGATCAAGGCTGCCAACGGTGTGAAGGTGCGCATACTGGGCTGGGAAATGCCCTTCAACTCCGCAGGCGTAGCAGGCGAAGGTAATCTGCCGGGCAAAGGTGTAATCCGGATAAAATCCCGGGCCATGCAAAGCTCCACGCCTGATCAGTATGACTACGATCGCGACTGGTTCTCCGAATGCGCGGTGTCCGATGGCAAGGCGACTGAGCGAGTCAAAGGCAAATCTCCAGTGTTCGTGAGTCGTGGCTTCAGCGCCAATGAACGGTTAGAGATCAAGCACTGGGTGAAGTATGAAGCGCTCGATCCCAATATCAGCGTGGGCATGCGCCTCGTCCTGAGCGCCAGCGCCTCGCACCACCAGAAAAGTGTACTGGTCGACTATGAACTGCCCAGCGCGGTCGGCTTTGTCATGGGCCACAATTCGCTGGACGAGTATTGGGACACCGATCAACACTCTGCACTGAACCGTGAAGAAGGCACCAAGCCTGAGCCCTATCTCGGCTCGCGCGGCTCTACGCCACGCCAGGACATCTCGTGCATGTTGTCCGGGCCGATTCTCCACGATGTGCACCAGAACTTCGCCATCGCCTGGCGCAAGGAAACCGGCGAGGACCTGCTCGCCTGTCGCGATTGCGATCCGACCTCCAATCGTCTCCAGTTCCAGAGCGGCACGCGGTTGATGATGCAACTGTTGCGCACCCAGGCTCAGGTGGGCCAGCCCAAAACCAACCGCAAGCACAAGGATGACGTAGGCGACCATGAAAAACCTGTCTTTGACATCCAAAGCGGTTACATGGTGGCTGCCAATAACGTCACCCAGTTCATCTACATCGAGAACCAGTACTTCCGCTGGCCGCCGCTGGCTGATCACCTCAAGACCCTGGCAGGGAAATACTTCAAAGCAGGCCGCAAGGAGCCCCTCTATCTTTTTGTCGTCACCAATGACACCAAGGACGGGGTCGGAATGGGCACGGCCAAGACCCAGGAAATGCTCGCCAGCCTGGGTCGGGCAGAAACCATTCCGGCCATCACCAAGCTGCGAATGATCAAGGAGATGAAAAGTGAAGCCCCGGTCAGACCTCGGCCGGACGGGCCAAATGACCGTGCCGGGCAGAAAAAGCTGGACGAATGGCAAGCGGAGATAGACCGGAAAACCAAGGAGATTGAAACTTCCAACTTGGTAGCCAAGGAAGTGCCAGGCTTGAAGATTCATGTCTGCTCATTGGTCGCGCGCGATTTGCAGGACGGCCAGCCGTGGATGCCGGTTTACATCCACTCCAAGCTGATGATCGTCGATGACGTCTACACCACACACGGCTCGGCCAACATCAACACTCGAAGCATGATGGTTGATAGTGAACTGAACATCTGCCATGAGCATCCGGAGTTTAGTCAGCCGTTGCGGCGGCGGTTGTGGGATTTGCATACGAAGGGGTTAGGGGGGCAGGATGAGCCTGAAATAGCATTTAAAGCCTGGAGCGCTATCATTGGTAATAACAAGAGACTGCAGTCAAAAAAAATGTCTCCATACGCTCCCCTTAACGAATTTTATTACAGCGATACTTCTATGACGGACCTTGACTAATGCGTCTGACTCTTTTGCTTTCAAGCGTTCTGATGGTCGCGTGCGGCACTAGCAATGCCGTTAATCTAAGAACAAAGGACATCCCCTTGAATCAGCTGACTGATATTAATGCAAAACTGGCCTTTACCTGCGTACACGAGAAGTTTCCGGCCTCTTCGTCAGAAACCGATATGCTGTTCCAGCATGCTCGCTGGTTACAGAAAAACAACCAGATCAAGCAGGACAAGACAGTTGATCTCGAAATCGAGCGACTGTACCGAATTGCCGCTGAAAACCAGCATTATAAAGCGAACGTCAATCTGCAGAACGGCGGCATGCGTGGCGAATTTAAGTTAGGCGGCGAAGAACATCTAAGATTAAGTCAGCAGTTGATCGACGCGCGCATAGCGACTGGTTATTACTTCATCGCTGTATTTCTTGAGCGGGGATCCGCTGGCTTGCATAAAGATCCGGAAATGGCCTTACGTTACTTTCGCAAAGCGGCGGATGAGGGAAGTGCCCAGGCCCAAGCTTATGTGGCAGACAAACTAGAACCGATCGATATTGCTCCGAACATTGCACGACAGATGCGCTGGTGTGCTGCTGAACAAGGTAACGGAAAGGCCGCGACAGCATTAGGTAACGATCAAACAATTGATGGAAATTATCAGAAGGCACTTAAAGCTTATCAACTTGGTGTTGCAGCGGGCGATGAAACTGCAGCATTTTTTTTAGAGAGTGGTTTTGATGATCCTGCATCGGTTAATCGCTTGTACTTCATAGATCAGAAGAAAGATTTGGAGCGTGTAGATCGCTATAAAAAAATTGGTAAGTTGCTAGGTGACTGGTCCTATGCCAACCCAAGCGTCCCCGAAATCAACGAAATCGTCCCCCTGCCCCCAGCCAAACTCCCCGCATGGGATGGCAAACTGAAATGGGTTGAAGAGCGTGAAGCCAACGTCCCTCCGCCCAAGCCTTCTGAAGCGCTGATTGAGCAACTGGCCAAGGCTATGGTCCTTGATCCTAAAACAGGCAAGCCGTTGCCAGGCTCTCCCGTTTACAGCAAGGAAGACTGAATATAGGGCGGTAGAGGCTTTCTGTTACGAGCCAGATTCTGCATGTGCCTAGAGTGATCTGCACATGCAAATCTCTGCCCAAACTCAAACCCGACACGCTCTCGTTGAACCTTATTATAGCGACGCGACTATGACGGACCATGACTGATGCGCCTGACTTTGTTGCTTTCGATCCTGCTGTTGGCCGCCTGCAGCTCCGGCAATGCCGTTACCTCACGGACGAAGGACGCGCCGCTGAATCAGTTGAGCGAAGTCAGCACCAAACTGGCATTTACCTGCGTACACGAGAAAATCCCGGTTCCTTCGTCAGAAACGGATGTGCTGTTTCAGTACGCGCGCTGGCTGCAGAAAAACAATCAGATTCAGCAGGATGAAACGGTCGATATTGAGATCGGAAGACTGTACCGCATCGCGGCAGAGAACAATCATTACAAGGCCAACATCAACCTGCAGAACGGTGCCATGCGTGGCCAGTTCAAGCTGACTGGCGAGGAACGCTTGCGTCTTAGCCAGCAACTGATAGATGCACACGTGGCTACAGGTTACTACATGATCGCCATCTACCTTCAAAAGGGCGTGGCTGGGCTGCAACAAGATGAAGATATGTCACTGCGTTACTTCCGTAAAGCAGCAGACGAAGGAAGTGCTCAGGCACAAAGCTATGTAGCTGACAAGTTTGAGGCAGCCAATACTGCTCTTGAGATTGCTCGCGAAATGCGTAGTTGCGCGGCTGAGCAGGGCAACGGAGAAGCAGCTAGAGCTTTAGGTGTAGATCAGAAATTAAATAAGAGTTATCGAGCTGCTCTTGAGGCTCTCCAGTTGGGCGTTGCAGCGGGTGACGAGTTTTCAGCGGCTTCTTTGAGTAAAAGCTTCAGTGGTCCAAAGCCAGACAATCGCATGTACTATCTTGAGCAGCAGGAAGACCAAGAACGTGCTGACCGTTACAAAAGAATCAGTAAATTACTAGGCAACTGGTCCTACGCAAATCCAAGCGTCCCTGAAATCAACGAAATCGTCCCCCTGCCACCAGCCAAACTCCCGGCCTGGGATAGCAAGCTGAAATGGGTTGAAGAGCGTGAAGCCAACATCCCGCCGCCCAAGCCTTCCGAAGCGCTGATCGAGCAGTTGGCCAAGGCCATGATTCTTGATCCTAAAACAGGCAGGCCGTTACCGGAGTCGCCGGTTTACAGCAAGGGAGACTGATCAAAAGTCTGATGACGCCGATCCGGAAGAGATTCTGCATATGCCTATAGCGGGCGGCATATGCAAACTTTTACTCACGTCTAAAGCCGTCCAGAACGCCATTTATGCGTTTTATGTCTTAGCATGGATCGTACAGGAAGAATAACGTTAAAATCGATATCAAACTATCGCAGCCATCAAGAATATCTTGGGGTGAGCGACTATCAAACACTTTCTGCTCAAGGTAATTTCCATGATCACTTTGGTACTTTTCCTATGTGTCTTGTCTGCAGTTTTTTATATAGGTCGTGTCATTTTTCGGATCATCAGCACCGATGAAAAAGGCCGGATTTCAAATGTGCTTACCCCAGCCACGTTGTTTAAAATGGCGTGCGCTTTTTTGGTCCTGTGTGTGGCTTCAGTCGCAGTATTTATAGGCGGCACAGCTAGCGCAATCAGCGGTTCAGGAGGAAGTGCCGAAGGTCAACAGCTTATGGATGCCATGTTGAGTCTCAGTAAGTTTTGCCTTTACGCGGCATCGGTTTTGGCATTAGCTGCATTGATGAAACTCCTTTCGAAATAGCGATGGCCGGTAAGCTTTTTGCGCAGGAAAAATCATGGGTCAGCCTATCGAGTTTTGGTGTTGATCGTTCACACAACGTGGCTAACACCAAGAGGCGCCCCAAAGGACGCCTCACTCAATCATCCCTCCTCAAAGCACACTCAACGGATACTCCACAATCACCCTCACCTCATCCAGGTCCGATTCAAACGCCGTGGCCCGAGTCGTTGCCTGACGCACGCGCAGCGACAGGTCTTTGAGTGATCCGGTCTGCACAATGTATTTCGCTTCGATATCGCGCTCCCAGCGTTTCTGGTCGGTCAGCGGGTTGCCTTGCGCGTCGCGGCGCATGTAGGTGCTGTTGGCGTTGGAGTAGTCGGCGTCGGTGCCTTTGCCGTAGCGGGTCATGAATGACAGGCCGGGCACGCCGAAGGTGGACATGTCGAGGTTGTAGGTGACCATCCACGAGCGTTCTTTGGGTGAGTTGAAGTCGCTGTACTGGATGGAGTTGGCCAGGTAGATGGAGTCGGACTGTCTGAGGTAGTCGAAGTCATCATCGCCCTCGTTGCGCTGGTGCGAGAGCGACAGGGTGTGTGCTCTGTATTGCAGGGCGACTTTTGCACTCCAGATGTCGTTGTCGAATTCGCCGAGCAGCTTTTTGCCTTCGTCAGTGGCGTTGTAATAGTTCAGGCTGCTGGTCAGCGACAGGTCATCAGAGAGCGGCAGCACGTAGGACGCTGAAGCGTATTTCTGATCCCAGGCGTCTTTGAGTCGGCTGGTGTAGAGGCCAAGGCTCAGCCTGTCGGTGGCCTGATAGTCACCGCCGAAGTAGGCAACCCATGGAGAGTCCACGGCACCGCCGTAGAAGGTGACGAAACCGTCGCGCATGTTGCTGGAAACGGGCTGGCTCATGGAGTGCAGGCGACCGCCTTGCAGGGTCAGGCCGCTGATGCTGTTGTTGACGGCGGTAACGCCGCGAAAGCTTTCCGGCAGCAGTCGGGAGTCGCCGAAGGCAACCACCGGGGTGGAGGGAAACACATCGCCCACGTTGACGACGGTGTCGAAGGCTCTGGCCTTCAGCGAGCCACCTACCTTGGTGTATTCGTCACGGGCGCGGCCTTCCCCATCGACCGGCAGCACGTCGAACGCGCTGCGGCCGCCGTTGCGGCCGTCACCGGTGTCGAGCTTGATACCGATCATGGCAAATGCATCGACCCCGACGCCGAAGGTGCCTTGAGTAAAACCTGACTGGAATCGCCCGATGATGCCTTGCGCCCACGCTTCGGAGTAACCATTGCCGGTAGGGCTGGATTCGCCGTTGCGGTGGTCGCGGTTCATGTAGAAGTTGCGGTTGAGTACGGTCAGCGTGCTGCCTTCGATGAAGCCTTCTTTCTGCTCTTCAGCGAATACGGCAGCCGGTGCGACACCGGCGAGGGTCGAACACAGGGCCAGTGATAGAGTTTTAAGTTGAGTCATGTGCGCTCCGTCTAATCGGCAGATTGTTATAAACATGTCGATCTGGCTGTTTTTATTAACCCGAGCGCTGCCAGTGGGGCACAATCTTGAAGTGGCGAAGATAACGCCGAGGTGACGGAAAGATTACAAATATGAAAGGAAGTGCATTACAGCACGCCGTTGCTCAATAAAACAAAATACGCTTTGACCGGTGTAATCAGACATTCAAGATAGGACGCAGAGCGTCCAGAACGGCATTCCCACGCTGGAGCGTGCGGAACGATATGTGTCGTGCCAGTGCTCCGCGTTGGCATGAAGTTCGTGACGCTCTGTGTCACACCTTCAAGCGACGTTTTTGGCGGGAATAAAAAAAGCGCCCCGAAGGACGCTTAAAGATTCGCCCCGACCAAAGGAGCAGGGAGCTACCAAGGGCGAATGGGGGTGCAGCGGGTCGGGCATCAAAGGCATCAGCCTTCGGACTTGGTCGACCGCTCGGCCTTGGCGTTGTCGTCTGTGTTGACGTAGCGCTCGGCTTTGTTGCTGCTGTTCTGTTCCTTGAAGCGCAGTTCCTGTGCAAGACGCATCTTGTCAGCCGCTGTGCTTGCGTACTCGTTGCCGTCGTCGGCGAAGGCTGCAGTGGCGGACAAGGCAGCTACGGCGAAAACCATCGACTTGATCAGTTTCATCATCATTACCTCTTTCGGTGTGTAAGGAGTTCCTTAAAAGCGCAGTGCTCGTCAGGGATGAAACAAGCTTACGTCCGGGTAGCTAACAGGAAGGTGAGCAGAGAATGACAATACTGTTAGAAAGCTGACATCTGCGAGATTACCGATTTGTAATGTTTCAGCCACTTTCCGGTTAGTGCGCACTTGGTAAGGTTGAACCACATTCAAACGGAGACAAAAGAAAATGCGTACCGCCAAATCGTTGTTACTTGCTCTGGTCATTCTTTCGCCACTGAGTGCTTACGCTTACACCACGGATGAAGTCAAAGCCACCACAGTGATCAAGGAACACCAGGCCAGCGTGCAGAAATACGCGGCTATCCATAACAAGCCGATGCCGGAGATCAAGGAGTACAAATACGGAATGAAGCTCGACGTTGCCAAGGTCATTCGCAAATCCCCGGATCTGCAAACCTGTAGCGTGATGCCGAAACTGATGACCTACGAGGACTCCAAAGGCAAGCTGAACACCGTGCAGTACCAGGTCCTGAGCGGGTGCAGAAACAGCCAGTGATTCTGAACCTGCCAGGGAGGCCACCCACCGTTACATCCCCCGTCAGCCCGGACCGTTATCCGGGCTGACTTTTTTGTGTCTGCAATGCCCCGCTTCTTGCGCTTTCAAGCGCTGCCTCATTCACTGATTCCTGCCTTTTTTGCAACATCACCGTATCTGCGTGGTCAACGCAAACCCCACTGTGTCGTGTCGCGATGTGTCTGGACATGGATCCGGTCCATCAAACACAGGCTCGGTTACGGTGATCGAGACACTGCACTTACGGATTCTGGAATGACGGATGCTTGAACTTGCTGCTGGTTTTATCTGCCTCACTGCGCTGCTGACCTATGTGAACTATCGCTTTATCGGTCTGCCGCCCACCATCGGTGTGATGGTCACCGCGCTGATGTTCTCTTTGCTGCTGCAAGGGCTGAGTTTTCTGGGCTATCCCGGCCTGGAAGATCGCGTCCAGCAGCTGATCGGTCAGATCGACTTCGGCGACCTGCTGATGAACTGGATGCTGTCCTTCCTGCTGTTCGCCGGCGCGCTGCACGTCAACCTTGCCGACCTGAGAAGCTATCGCTGGCCCATCGGCCTGCTGGCAACCTTCGGTGTGCTGATTGCCACCACCGTGATCGGCGCGCTGGCCTACTGGATCTTTGCCCTGTTCGGCTGGCACGTCAGCCCGCTGTACTGCCTGCTGTTTGGTGCGCTGATCTCGCCCACCGACCCGATTGCAGTACTCGGCGTGTTGCGTACCGCCAACGCCTCCAAACCGCTGAAAACCACCATCGTTGGTGAAAGCCTGTTCAACGATGGCACGGCGGTGGTGGTGTTCACCGTTCTGCTGGGTATCGCCCAGTTGGGCGAGACGCCGACGGTTGGCGAAACCGCTCTGCTGTTCGTCCACGAAGCGGTCGGCGGTGTGCTGTTCGGCGGCGTGATCGGCTATGCCGTGTACCTGATGATCAAAAGCATCGAGCAGTACCAGATCGAGGTCATGCTGACTCTCGCACTGGTGATCGGCGGCTCGGCGATGGCGTCTGAACTGCATGTGTCAGGCCCTATCGCGATGGTCGTGGCCGGGCTGATCATCGGCAACCTGGGGCGTAATCTGGCGATGAACGACATGACCCGTCGTTACATGGACGGTTTCTGGGAATTGCTGGATGACATGCTCAACGCGTTGCTATTCGCGCTGATCGGCATGGAGCTGTTGCTGCTGCCGTTCTCTTGGCAGCACCTGATTGCCGCCAGCCTGTTGGCTGTGGCAATTCTGCTGTCGCGCTTTGTCACCGTGGCCCCGGCGATTCTGCTGCTGCGTCGCTGGCGCAAGGTGCCACACGGTACGATCCGCATCCTGACCTGGGGCGGCTTGCGCGGTGGTGTTTCGGTGGCACTGGCGCTGGCCTTGCCCACCGGGCCGGAGCGTGACCTGCTGCTGAGCATCACCTATATCGTGGTGTTGCTGTCGATCCTCTTGCAGGGCCTGACGATCGGCAAGCTGGTGCATGCCGTGACCCGTTCGCCTCAGGCGAAAGAGCCCACAGAGCATTGATCAGCCGGATGCAGCGGCGCGCCGGTACTCACTGGGCGTCTGCTGCATCTCCACGCGGAAATGCCGGTTGAAGTTGGACAGGTTGGCGTAACCCACTTCAAAGCAGATGTCCGACACCGACATCTCGCTGTGCAGCAGCAACCGGCAAGCCCGCTGAACCCGCAGCTTGCGCATCAGATCAATAAAACAATGCCCGGTGGTGCGTTTGAAAAAGCGCGAAAAGCCCGGATCACTCATGTCCAGCCGTTGCGCGATGACTGACAGACGAATATCGCTGGTCAATTCAGTCAGCAGATAATCGAACGCCTTGTTGATCCGCTCGGAACTGCGCGCATCCAGGGTTGGGGCATACCAGGCGCTGGCCAGCAGACGAGCCTCCTGCGCAGGTGCCTTCATCAGTGTGTTGACCAGTTGCAGAAACAGAATCAGCCGTTCCAGGCCTTGTGCCGGGCCGATCTGCTCCAGCAGTTGCGCAGCCTGCATGGCCGTTTCGCCGGTGAACTCCAACCCGCGACGTGCCTGTTCGAACAGACGCTGCAAGTCGCCCAGTTCCGGCAGCGTGCCACGTAGCGCCAGCAACGCCGCGCCATCGAACTGCAACACCACGTCACGCCCGGCCAGGTGCTCGCCGGGGGCAAGATCGCCGATCCAGTCGTGGGGCAGATCGGGACCGATCAGGGCCACATGACCGGCACCGAACTCACCGATGTAATCACCGGCCACCAGCTTGCCACTGCCCTGGCGGATCAGGTGGATTTCAAATTCTGGATGGTGGTTCCAGCGGGCCAGCGAGTAGGGATAGTCGTGCTCGTACCAGCGAAAGCAGTGGTCTGGTTGCGGGAGAATAACCTCAAGTTCGGCGGGACGCTGCTCAAACAAAGCCGCTCGGCTGTCAGGCACTGGACGCCCCTTTTATCGTTATGAATGCGCTGTGGACAACTAAACATACGCCCTGCCGCTCGGCCAGTGCTAGCTCACAATTAATCCGCCACTGATACTTTTTTGCTTTCAGAGCGCCGCGTGGCCAGCGGTTAAAAAAGTATCAGTCGATCATTCGCAGTGCGTTTGTTCAGGCCGCAACAGGCTGCTGTAATCAAGCCGTCCACCATGGTGATTCAGCCGTGGCCAACAACAAAAACAATGACTCCCGCCAGCCAAGGCGCGGGATGGAGTGCCCTGAGATGAAGATCCGCAAAGCGCTTTTCCTGTCAGCGGGCGTGTCTGTCGCCCTCAGCAGCATGGCCGCGCAGGCCGCCGAGACCGTGACCATCGCCACCGTCAACAACGGCGACATGATCCGCATGCAGCGCCTGTCGAAAATCTTCGAACAGCAGCATCCTGATATCAAAATCAATTGGGTGGTGCTGGAAGAAAACGTCCTGCGCCAGCGCCTGACCACCGACATTGCCACCCAGGGCGGCCAGTTCGACGTGCTGACCATCGGCACCTACGAAACGCCACTGTGGGGCGCCAAGCAGTGGCTGGAGCCGATCACCGGCCTTGCGCCCGAGTATGAGCTGGAAGATATCTTCCCCTCGGTGCGGCAGGGTTTGTCGGTCAAGGACACGCTCTATGCCCTGCCCTTTTATGGCGAAAGCACGATCACCTATTACCGCACCGACCTGTTCAAGCAGGCAGATCTGAGCATGCCGCAGCAGCCAACCTGGACCCAACTGGGTGAGTTCGCGGCGAAGCTGCATCAGCCCGACAAAGGTATTTACGGCATGTGCCTGCGGGGCAAGGCCGGTTGGGGCGAGAACATCGCGCTGCTGAGCACCATGGCCAACGCGTTTGGCGCGCGCTGGTTCGATGAGCAATGGAAGCCCGAACTGAGCAGCCCGGAATGGAGCAAAGCGGCGAATTTCTACGTCGATACACTGAAAAAGTATGGCCCGCCGGGCGTGTCGAGCAATGGTTTCAACGAAACCCTCGCGCTGTTCAACAGCGGCAAATGCGCCTTGTGGGTCGACGCCAGCGTGGCCGGTTCCTTCACAACGGACAAGGAACAGAGCAAGGTGGTCGACAGCGTCGGCTTCGCACCTGCGCCGGTTGAAGTGACCGACAAGGGCTCGTCATGGCTTTACGCCTGGTCGCTGGCGATACCGACCACCTCAAAGCACAAGGACGCGGCCAAGACGTTCATCACCTGGGCGACGTCCAAAGCTTATATCCAGCTGGTCGCCGAGAAAGACGGCATCAGTAATGTACCGCCAGGCACTCGAACTTCTACCTACAGCGAGGCCTATCTCAAGGCTGCGCCGTTTGCCAGCGTCACGCTGCAAATGATGCAACACGCCGACCCGGCGCACCCATCGGCCAAGCCTGTGCCTTACGTCGGCATCCAGTACGTGACCATTCCCGAGTTCCAGGCCATCGGCACCTCGGTCGGCAAGTTGTTCTCCGCCGCCGTGACCGGCCAGACCACCACTGAACAGGCGCTCAGCGCTGCACAGGCCGTCACCGAGCGCGAAATGAAACGCGCCGGTTATCCGAAGTAAAGCTGCGGCCCTCAACTGTATTGGAAGGATGATGAACCCATGAAACGACTTGAAGGTAAAAGCGCGCTGATCACCGGATCGGCGCGAGGCATCGGGCGGGCGTTTGCGCAGGCGTACATTCACGAAGGTGCGCGCGTGGCGATTGCCGATATCGACCTGCAGCGCGCACAGGCGACAGCGACCGAACTGGGCCCCAACGCTTATGCGGTGCGGATGGACGTCACGGATCAGGCGTCCATCGATCAGGCCATCGCCGCTGTGGTCACACAGACCGGCAAGCTGGATATCCTGATCAACAACGCCGCGCTGTTTGATCTGGCACCAATTGTCGATATCACCCGCGACAGTTACGAACGGCTGTTTTCGATCAACGTCGCGGGCACCCTGTTCACTTTGCAGGCTGCAGCCAGGCAAATGATTGCCCAGGGACACGGCGGCAAGATCATCAACATGGCCAGCCAGGCCGGACGGCGTGGCGAGGCGCTGGTGGCGGTGTACTGCGCGACCAAGGCTGCGGTGATCAGCCTGACCCAATCGGCCGGACTGGACCTCATCAGGCATGGCATCAACGTCAACGCTATCGCACCGGGCGTGGTCGATGGCGAACACTGGGATGGCGTGGATGCGATGTTCGCCCGCTATGAAAACCGCCCGCTGGGCGAGAAGAAGAAACTGGTCGGCGAGCAGGTGCCATACGGACGTATGGGCACGGCGGACGACCTGACCGGCATGGCGATTTTCCTTGCTTCGCCGGACAGTGAATACGTGGTCGCGCAGACCTATAACGTCGATGGTGGCAACTGGATGAACTGAGGTGGACTGCCTGCAAAGATGAGCAAGTCCGTGCAAAAAGGCCCGTCGCTGCTTCCATTGCCGGAGCGATTGGCTAAGATGCGCGGACCGCCTGTTGTCTTGGCGGCTCATCAAGGAGCACGAATGTCCACTGAAGAGGAGATCGCCATTTCCGGCGGTACACCTATGATCCCCGATCAGCGCCGGGAGCTGATGCTGCGTCAATTGCGCAAGCATCAGGTGCTCAGCGTTCATCAGTTGATGGAGATGTTCGACTGCTCGCACATGACCATCCGCCGCGATATCGCCCAGCTGGAACAGGAAGGCCGGGCCTATTCAGTCACCGGTGGCGTGCGTATCGCCAGCCAGGTGCACAGCGAGCCCAGCCATCAGTCCAAGGCGGTTATAGAGCTGCCGCACAAACAGGGCATGGCGAGGCTCGCGGCGGGTTTGCTGCATCCGGACATGACGATTTACCTGGACGCGGGCACCAGCACACTGGAAATCGTCCCGCATATCATCGCGCTGTCAGGCATGACAGTGGTGACCAATGATTTCGGCGTAGTCAACGCACTGGCCGATGCTGCGCATGTAGATGTGATTCACACCGGCGGGCTGCTCGATCATCCGAACCGCTCCAGCGTAGGCGGGCTGGCGGCAGCGACGTTGCGGCAACTGGCGACCGACGTGGCCTTCATGTCGACCAGCTCGTGGGACCTGCAACGCGGCACGACTACGCCGTCGGCGCTGAAAGTCGAGGTCAAACAGGCCGCCATGCAGTCAGCCTCGCAAACCGTATTGGTCGCGACCAGCTCGAAATACGGCACCTTCGGCATGTACAAGGTGGCAGGGCTCGAGCAGTTCGACACCATCATCACCGATGCCGCACTGGCTGAAGCGGCAGCGGATGGTATCCGTAAGCAGCGTATCGAATTGTTGCTGGCCCCGGTGGGTGGCAAGCGCTAGACACTTGATACCCGCCCTGAGCTTCAGCCGGCTGCGTGTCCCGATAATCCATCAGGCATAAAAAAACCCCGGTCTCTCGACCGGGGTTTTTTATTCAGCGCGGGCTAAGTATCAAGCCTTGGCTTTCTTGGCAGCGCGGGTACGCTCGCTTTCGTCCAGGATCTTCTTGCGAAGACGGATGGATTTCGGCGTTACTTCGCACAGCTCGTCGTCCTGGATGAATTCCAGAGCCTGTTCAAGGGTGAACTTGACAGGTGGAACCAGAGCGATGGTTTCGTCTTTGCCCGAAGCACGCATGTTGTCGAGCTTCTTGCCTTTGGTAGGGTTCACACCCAGGTCGTTGTCGCGGCTGTTCAGACCAACGATCTGACCACCATAGATTTCCTGACCGTGCTCGACGAACAGCTTGCCGCGCGCTTGCAGGGTTTCCAGGGAGTAGGTCAACGCCTTGCCGGTTTCAACCGAAACCAGAACGCCGTTCTGACGGCCGGACATGTCGCCGGACTTCATCACGTCGTAACGGTCGAAGATCGAGGTCAGGATGCCAGCACCGGAGGTGAGGGTCAGGAACTCGTTACGGAAACCGATCAGGCCACGGGCCGGGATGTTGTACTCAAGGCGAACACGGCCCTTGCCATCCGGAACCATGTTGGTCAGGTCGCCTTTACGCAGACCCATTTGCTCCATGATCGCGCCCTGGGATTCTTCCGGCAGGTCGATGGTCACGTTTTCATACGGTTCGTGCTTCACGTCGCCTACGCGACGGATGATCACTTCCGGACGACCAACACCCATTTCGAAGCCTTCGCGACGCATGGTTTCGATCAGTACCGAGAGGTGCAGCTCACCACGGCCGGAGACCTTGAACTTGTCGGCGGTGTCGCCTTCTTCAACGCGCAGGGCAACGTTGTACAGCAGTTCCTTGTCCAGACGTTCCTTGATGTTACGGCTGGTGACGAACTTGCCTTCCTTACCGCAGAACGGCGAGTCGTTAACCTGGAAGGTCATCGAAACGGTTGGCTCGTCGACGGTCAGCGGCTTCATCGCTTCAACATTCAGCGGATCGCACAGGGTGTCGGAGATGAACAGCTGGTCGAAGCCGCTGATGCAGACGATGTCGCCGGCAGCTGCTTCTTCAACGTCCACACGGTGCAGACCGTGGTGACCCATCAGCTTCAGGATACGACCGTTGCGCTTCTTGCCTTCGGCATCGATAGCAACAACCGGGGTGTTTGGCTTGACGCGACCGCGAGCGATACGGCCAACACCGATGACGCCCAGGAAGCTGTTGTAGTCCAGAGCCGAGATCTGCATCTGGAACGGGCCGTCACGGTCAACTTTTGGCGCAGGAACGTGGTCGACGATCGACTGATACAGCGGAGTCATGTCTTCAGCCATGTCGGTGTGTTCCAGACCGGCAATACCGTTCAGGGCCGAGGCGTAGACGACTTTGAAGTCCAGCTGTTCTTCGGTAGCACCGAGGTTGTCGAACAGGTCGAAGATCTGGTCCAGAACCCAGTCCGGACGCGCACCTGGACGGTCAACCTTGTTGATGACCACGATTGGACGCAGGCCGGCTTCGAAAGCCTTCTTGGTCACAAAACGGGTTTGCGGCATAGGGCCGTCCTGGGCATCAACCAGCAGCAGTACGGAGTCAACCATCGACATCACGCGCTCTACTTCACCACCGAAGTCGGCGTGGCCAGGGGTGTCCACGATGTTGATGTGGTAGCCATTCCAGTTGATCGCGGTGTTCTTCGCGAGAATGGTAATACCGCGCTCTTTTTCCTGGTCGTTGGAGTCCATCACGCGCTCGTCGTTGAGCTCGTTGCGCTCAAGGGTGCCGGACTGGCGCAGGAGTTTGTCTACCAGGGTGGTCTTACCATGGTCAACGTGGGCAATGATGGCGATGTTGCGTAGATTTTCGATCACTTGTGTATCTCGATCAGAGGATTCGGTCTGCTGACTGTTTATAAGGCAGCGATTAACTATTTCGAGTCGGCAAAAGCCGTTACGGCATGACGACTGGTGTCGGGGGGCCGGTGACGCAAGCCACAGGCAAACAGCCCCGGGCACTTAGCTCGGTCGATAAACGCGCACATTGGCATGCCCCTCACTGAGCAAATGGTGAGCATGCAGGCGACTCATGACGCCTTTGTCGCAATACAAAAGGTACTGGCGCGTGTCATCCAGTGCCTTGAAACGGCTGTTCAATGCGTAGAACGGCAACGTCTGTATCTCCACGCCAGGCACTTGCAGCGGCTGGTCCTCTTGGGCATCCGGGTGACGGATGTCGATGATGACCTGACCGGCCAGCGCCTGGCTGACTTCTTCTATGTCGACATTGCGGCTCAGATCGTCGATGACCCGATCGATCGAAATCAGCTTCGCGCGTTCAAGCGCTTGCTCGAGAATCGCCATGTCGAACTGTTTTTCTTCGTACTCAACGCGATTTCGCTTGGCGTTGGTCTTCGGGTTGACCGAAATCACCCCGCAATACTCAGGCATGTGCCGGGCAAAATCGGCAGTGCCGATTTCAGTCGCCAGGTCCACGATGTCCTGCTTGTGGCTCGCAACCAGCGGTCGCAGGACCAGCTTGTCGGTCGCCGCGTCGATCAGCGACAGGTTCGGCAGCGTCTGGCTGGCAACCTGTGAAATCGCTTCGCCAGTTACCAGCACGTCGATTTCGAGACGATCAGCCACGGCGGATGCAGCGCGTAACATCATACGCTTCAAAACTACACCCATATGACTGTTATCGACTTTCTGCAGAATTTCTCCGAGAACTTCCTCGAATGGCACGCTGACAAACAGCACCCGCTGCGAACTGCCGTACTTCTTCCAGATGAAGTGAGCGACTTCCATCACGCCCAGTTCATGGGCACGTCCGCCCAGATTGAAGAAGCAGAAGTGCGCCATAAGGCCGCGGCGCATGATCTGGTAGGCTGCGACGGTCGAATCGAACCCGCCGGACATCAATACCAGGGTCTGCTCCAGCGCACCCAGCGGGTAGCCGCCCATGCCCTGATGCTGGTCATGAACGACAAACAACCGTTGGTCGCGAATTTCCATGCGCACGACCAGATCGGGCTTTTTCAGCTCGATTCCGGCAGCGCCGCATTGCATTCGCAACTTGCTACCGACGTATTTCTCGACATCCATCGAGCTGAAATCGTGACGACCGGCGCGTTTGCAACGCACTGAAAACATCTTGCCGGGCAGCAGGTCGGCGTAGTGCAGTTTGCACTTGGCGACGATGTCATCCATGTCGCCCAACGGGTACTCGGCCACCTGCAGAAAGTTGGCAATGCCCGGCATGCAACTCAGCCGGTCCCTGATGCCCTGCAGCACTTTGGGGTCGGTCTGGCGGGTCTCCACCTCAAGGTTGTCCCATACGCCACCCACGACAATGTCCGCGTCCAGTTCACGGAGCACGGTACGAATGTTCTTGCCCAGTTGCCGGATGAATTTCTTGCGCACCGGCGGGCTTTTAATGGTGATTTCTGGAAAAACTTTAACGATTAGTTTCATGGAAACAGCGCGTGAGGTGCCGACTGAAAAAGGGGGGCGCGGATTATAGCGGAAATTGCTCAACGTTTAACCAGTTATCGTACACCCGACCATCAACGCACCAAAAAGAGTCGACGCACCAAATTGCAGCGCCATAACAGTGCGTACTTTTCTCGGCAGACGCGTTTAAATCCCCTGAAAGCCTGCTTTTGAAGCAAAAAACCCAACACGGGGCACTGGCATGCAAATTGCTCCCTTGTGAGGCAGGTTGCCTTGGCAGAATATTCGCGCCGGCATCACCCAAATTCAAGGGACCCAGCCTATAGAAGGCGGTTCTTAGCCACCCGGAGGACACCATGTCGAAGTCGGTTCAACTCATCAAAGATCATGACGTTAAGTGGATTGATCTGCGCTTCACGGACACTAAAGGTACGCAGCACCACGTGACCATGCCAGCTCGCGATGCGCTGGAAGATGACTTCTTCGAAGTCGGCAAGATGTTCGACGGCTCCTCCATCTCTGGCTGGAAAGGCATCGAAGCTTCCGACATGATTTTGCTGCCGGACGACGAAACCGCTGTTCTGGACCCGTTCACCGAAGAACCGACCCTGATCCTGGTGTGCGACATCATCGAACCGTCGACCATGCAAGGTTACGATCGTGACCCACGCGCCATCGCTCGTCGCGCCGAGGAATACCTGAAGTCCACCGGTATCGGTGACACCGTATTCGCAGGCCCTGAGCCAGAATTCTTCATCTTCGACGAAGTGAAATTCAAGTCCGACATCTCGGGCTCCATGTTCAAGATCTTCTCTGAGCAAGGTTCGTGGATGTCCGACCAGGACGTGGAAGGCGGCAACAAAGGCCACCGCCCAGGCGTCAAAGGCGGTTACTTCCCGGTTCCGCCGTTCGACCATGACCACGAAATCCGTACCGCCATGTGCAACGCTCTGGAAGAAATGGGCCAGACCGTTGAAGTTCACCACCACGAAGTGGCGACCGCTGGCCAGAACGAAATCGGCGTGAAATTCAACACGCTGGTTAAAAAGGCTGACGAAGTTCAGACCCTGAAATACGTTGTTCACAACGTTGCTGACGCTTACGGCCGCACCGCGACCTTCATGCCAAAGCCTCTGTACGGTGATAACGGTTCAGGCATGCACGTGCACATGTCCATCGCCAAAGATGGCAAGAACACCTTCGCAGGTGAAGGCTATGCCGGTCTGTCCGACCTCGCTCTGTACTTCATCGGCGGCATCATCAAGCACGGCAAGGCGCTGAACGGCTTTACCAACCCGTCCACCAACTCGTACAAGCGTCTGGTTCCAGGCTTCGAAGCGCCGGTCATGCTGGCCTACTCGGCGCGTAACCGTTCCGCCTCGATCCGTATTCCTTACGTCAACAGCCCACGCGGCCGTCGTATCGAAGCACGCTTCCCGGATCCTTCGGCCAACCCGTACCTGGCCTTCGCGGCTCTGTTGATGGCTGGCCTGGACGGCATCCAGAACAAGATCCACCCTGGCGACGCAGCTGACAAGAACCTGTATGACCTGCCGCCTGAAGAGGCCAAAGAGATCCCACAAGTTTGCGGCAGCCTGAAAGAAGCGCTGGAAGAACTGGACAAGGGCCGTGCGTTCCTGACCAAAGGCGGCGTGTTCAGCGACGACTTCATCGACGCTTACATCGCACTGAAAAGCGAAGAAGAAATCCGCGTTCGTACCTTCGTACACCCACTGGAATATGAGCTGTACTACAGCTGCTAATCCAGCCGCGCCAGCGTTGATGGCGTAACAAGAGACCTCCTTCGGGAGGTTTCTTTGTTTCTGAGGACCGATTTTTTATTTTGTGCAATAACGGGATACCGCATCAGAAAAAAAATACCGGGCAAACTTCTGGCTCGAATTTCAGCCAGCAAGGCCATCCCGACATGCCCTACAGACTTCTGATCACAGCTGCCCTGATAGCACTGACAGGCAACGCCGTTGCCCAACAGGCAAGCCCCACCGTCGAATCCCGTGTTCTGCTGAAAAGCAAAACTTCCTGGGATGGCACGCCTTACATTGCCTACCCCAAAGGCCAGCCCGAGCTGACCGTTCTGAAAATCAACATTCCTGCAAACACCGCGCTGAAATGGCATAGCCATTCGATCCCCAACGCCGCCTACGTGGCCTCAGGAGAAATCACCGTCGAAAAACGGGACAGCAACAAGGAAATCCGCCTGAAAAAAGGCGACGCACTCGCAGAGATGGTTGATATCGTGCACCGCGGCAAGACGGGCGACACACCGGTCGAACTTATCGTCTTCTACGCCGCGACAGAAGCAACGCCGTTGTCGCAATAAGCTCTCACCAGCACGTACGCGGAATGCAGCCTTGCAACGTGAAATTCTTTTCACCACCGGGCACTGGCTGCATACCCAAGAATCGGGCTTAACTCTGAACCCGCCCCGATCAATATGGAGTTGAATATGCGCCTGCTTCTGGCCTCTTCCCTGCTGACCCTGACGTGCATGTCTTCCTGCTTCGCCTTCGCCGCCGAGCAGAAGCCCTCTGCTATCGAGCCGCTGTTGCAAGCCATCAGCGAGCGCCTGTCCATCGCCGATCAGGTTGCCCTGAGCAAATGGGACAGCGGCAAGGCGGTCGAGGACCCGCCACGCGAACAGCAAGTGATCAGCGCCGCCCAGGCCCGCGCTGCCGAGTTCAAGCTCAACCCCGATGATATTCAACGTCTGTTCCGCGCCCAGATCGAAGCCAATAAACAGGTGCAGAACGCCCTGCTCGCCCAGTGGCACGCGGCAGGCAAAGCGCCCGACACGGTCAGACTCAGCCTGGTCGATGACATCCGTCCGAAGCTGGATCGCCTGCAAACCCAACTGCTCCAGGCCTACGCCGACTTCCAGCCACTGCGCAAGACCGAAGACTGCAGGATAAAGCTGGATATGGCGCTCAAGCGCTATCAGACCGACCCGATTCATGATCAGGCACTGGTACTGGCCACCGCCGATCTTTGCTCGGCAAACCTCTGACACATCAGGCGGATAGCGCAGCATAGGGCGATGTGTTCTATGCTGACGGCCAATTGTGCCATTGCTGTCGAGAGTCTCATGCGTCAAAGCCTGATTTGCCTGCTGCTGTTGATCAGCCTGCCTGCCTTGGCGCAGATCTATAAGTACACCGATGCGAACGGCAACACTGCGTTCAGCAATCAGCCACCCAACGGCACCAAAACCGAAGTGGTCGAGCTGCCGCCACTCAACAGCATAGAAACGCAGACGCCCGCCAGACCGGTCGTCAACAGCACCCCGCAACCGGCCCCTGCACAACCTCAGCCACAGCCACAAACGGCCTACGACGTACTGGAACTGACGGACCTGCCAGCCGATGAAGCATTACGTGCCAACAACGGCACGTTCATCATTGGCGTGAAGATCCAGCCGCGTCTGCAACCGACTCACAGCCTGCAACTGCTGCTGGACGGCAACCTGTACGGGCAGCCCTCCAACCTGCCGCGCTTTCAAGTGGTCAACATCGATCGTGGCGAGCACAGCTTCGCGGTAGTGGTAAAAGACGGCGAGCGGATTATTCAGCAGAGCGAGACCATTACGCTGACTATTCAGCGCGTGCACCTCGGTAAACCATGAACAGACACAGAATGCACAGCGCGCTGATCTGCCTGCTGCTGCTAATGGCGTTGCCAGCCGCTGCCGACGTCTATACCTACATCGACGCGCAAGGCAATCGGGTGTTTACCGACCAGCCGCGCAAGAACGCCAAGCGCGTCGATATTCCACCCAGCAACAACATGACCGGCACGCCGCCAACCCGAACCTTGAAAGCACACCCTGCCAAACCCGCCGTGCAGCCGATGTTTCATTATCAACTGCTGAGAATTCTGGTGCCCGAGCCGGACGCCACACTGGTCAATCCCAGTGGTGATCTGATCGTTACCGTCACCAGCGAACCGGTGTTACAGCCGGGACACAGCTACCGGCTACTGCTGGATGGCGTTGCCGTCGGCGAGGCTGGCCGCAGCCCTGTCTTCCCGCTGAGCAATGTGGATCGCGGCACACACCAGTTGTCGGTAGAGATTTTCGACGAGCTTGGCCGTGTTCTGGAAAAAACGCCGAACCAGCCGTTTCATCTGCAGCGTATTTCCCTGGCGCAAAAACGCGCGACTCATCCCTGCAAGGAGGATGACTACGGCGTGCGTCCCGAGTGCCCACTCAAGGACAAGCCCGAGCCTAAAAGCAGCATCCTGCCTTTCTTGTGATCCTCGGCAAAGTCGAAGCACCTTTTTGGTGCGCCATCTGCACGCCTGCGCAACAATACAGTCCAATTTGGTTCAGGAACGCGGTGTAAGTAGCGCCGTATGCGGGCACTCGCTCGAAAAACGGCCCGGTTTTGCAGATAAAGCGCTTCTTTTCGGAGCCTTGGTTTGGTTTTTGCAACTTCACTGAGACAGCACCGTATTGGTGGCCTTGCTCCTGCTGGCGCAGACCAACCAGCACCAGCATTGCGCAACTGCAATGTGCCAAAAGAGGTCAACACGATTCATGACTATCAGCGACGCGCTGCACAGACTGTTACTGGATAACCTGACCACTGCCACCATTCTGCTCAACGCCGACCTGCGACTTGAGTACATGAACCCGGCAGCGGAAATGCTGCTCGCCATCAGCGGGCAGCGCAGCCATGGGCAATTCATCAGCGAGCTGTTCACCGAGTCGGCTGAGGCACTGAGTTCGCTGCGTCAGGCAGTGGAACAGGCTCATCCTTTCACCAAGCGCGAAGCGATGCTCACCGCACTGACCGGTCAGACACTGACTGTCGACTATGCCGTGACGCCGATCCTCAGCAAGGGCGATACCCTGCTGCTGCTTGAAGTGCACCCACGTGACAGGCTGCTGCGCATTACCAAGGAAGAGGCCCAGTTGTCCAAGCAGGAAACCACCAAGATGCTGGTGCGTGGCCTGGCTCACGAAATAAAGAATCCGCTGGGCGGAATTCGCGGTGCCGCACAGCTGCTGGCCCGCGAGCTGCCTGAAGAAAGCCTCAAGGATTACACCAACGTGATCATCGAAGAGGCCGACCGTCTGCGTAATCTGGTCGACCGCATGCTGGGTTCCAACAAGCTGCCGTCGCTGGCGATGACCAACGTGCACGAAGTGCTTGAACGAGTGTGCAGCCTGGTCGAGGCCGAAAGTCAGGGCTGCATCACGCTGGTGCGCGACTATGACCCAAGCATTCCCGACGTCTTGATCGACCGCGAGCAAATGATCCAGGCCGTGCTCAATATCGTGCGCAACGCCATGCAGGCCATCAGCGGCCAGAACGAGCTGCGCCTGGGACGGATCACCCTGCGCACCCGCGCCATGCGCCAGTTCACCATCGGCCACGTTCGCCATCGACTGGTCAGCAAGATCGAAATCATCGACAACGGCCCCGGTATTCCGGCCGAACTTCAGGAAACCATTTTTTACCCGATGGTCAGTGGCCGCCCGGATGGCACAGGGCTAGGTCTTGCCATTACCCAGAACATCATCAGCCAGCACCAGGGCCTGATCGAGTGTGACAGCCATCCCGGCCACACCACGTTCTCGATCTTCCTGCCGCTGGAACAAGGAGCAGCTTCGACATGAGCCGTAGTGAAACTGTCTGGATCGTAGACGACGATCGTTCTATCCGCTGGGTACTGGAAAAGGCCTTGCAACAGGAAGGCATGACCACACAAAGCTTCGACAGCGCCGACGGGGTGATGAGCCGTCTGGCCCGTCAGCAGCCGGACGTAATCATTTCCGACATCCGCATGCCCGGCGCCAGTGGCCTGGACCTGCTGGCGCGGATTCGCGAGCAGCATCCGCGTCTGCCGGTGATCATCATGACCGCCCATTCAGATCTGGACAGCGCCGTGGCGTCTTATCAGGGTGGCGCTTTCGAGTACCTGCCCAAGCCGTTCGACGTCGATGAAGCCGTCTCGCTGGTCAAACGCGCCAATCAGCACGCCCAGGAACAGCAAGGCCTGGACGTCGCTCCGACGCTGACCCGCACCCCTGAAATCATTGGCGAAGCGCCAGCGATGCAGGAAGTGTTTCGCGCCATCGGGCGCCTGAGCCATTCCAACATCACCGTGTTGATCAACGGTGAGTCGGGGACCGGCAAGGAGCTGGTCGCTCATGCACTGCACCGCCACAGCCCGCGCTCGGCGTCGCCGTTCATTGCGCTGAACATGGCGGCGATTCCCAAGGACTTGATGGAATCGGAGCTTTTCGGCCACGAAAAAGGCGCATTCACCGGCGCGGCTAACCTGCGTCGCGGTCGTTTTGAACAGGCTGACGGCGGCACGCTGTTTCTCGATGAAATTGGCGATATGCCAGCCGACACCCAGACCCGTCTGTTGCGCGTGCTGGCCGATGGCGAGTTCTACCGGGTAGGCGGGCACACGCCGGTCAAGGTCGATGTGCGGATCATTGCCGCGACACACCAGAATCTGGAAACCCTGGTACAGGCCGGAAAATTCCGTGAAGACTTGTTCCACCGCCTGAACGTGATCCGTATCCACATTCCGCGCATGTCGGACCGTCGTGAAGACATCCCGACCCTGGCCAAGCACTTCCTCAGCCGCGCGGCTCAGGAACTGGCGGTCGAACCCAAGCTGCTCAAGGCCGAGACCGAGGAATACCTCAAGCATCTGCCGTGGCCTGGCAACGTGCGTCAGCTGGAAAACACCTGCCGCTGGATCACGGTCATGGCGTCGGGTCGTGAAGTGCACATCAGCGACCTGCCACCGGAACTGCTGAGCCTGCCGCAGGACGCTGCGCCGGTCACCAACTGGGAACAGGCGCTGCGCCAGTGGGCCGATCAGGCCTTGTCTCGTGGTCAGTCCAGCCTGCTGGACAGCGCCGTGCCGACCTTCGAGCGGATCATGATCGAAACCGCCCTCAAGCACACCGCCGGTCGCCGCCGCGACGCCGCCGTGCTGCTGGGCTGGGGCCGCAACACCTTGACCCGCAAGATCAAGGAACTGGGCATGAAGGTCGACGGTGGGGATGACGACGAGGCTGATGAGGGCTGAGTGGTTATATGATGGTCATTGGTGCCAATGCTCCGCATTGGCATGCATTTCGAAACACTCTGCGCCGCGCCTACTATTCAAGGCAGGACGTAGAGCGTCCAGAACTGCATTCCCACGCAGAGCGTGGGAACGATAGTCATCTCAGGAATTGCGTGTAACGCGCAGCTCAGCACCGCATCACTCAGCCAGTGACGGTTTTTCCCACAGGTTGATTCCGCCTTCCACCGCAAAGCTGTCGATCTCGGCCAGTTCTTCCGGGCTGAACGCCAGGTTCTTCAGCGCGCCGACGTTTTCGACAATCTGCTCGGGACGGCTCGCACCGATCAGCGCTGACGTCACGCGCGGGTCACGCAGCGTCCAGGCCAGGGCCATTTGTGCCAGGCTCTGACCACGACGCTGGGCGATTTCGTTGAGCGCACGCACGTGGGCGATGTTCTGCTCGGACAGGTGCGAAGCCTGTAACGAGCCGCCGCCCGGACGATTGACCCGCGCATCCTTGGGCACGCCGTTCAGGTACTTGTCCGACAGCAGCCCCTGGGCCAGCGCGGTAAAGGCGATCACGCCCGCGCCCAGCTCTTCGGTAGCGTCGAGCAGGTCTTTCTCAACCCAACGGTTGAGCAGGTTGTAAGCCGGCTGGTGAATCAGCAACGGCACTTTCCACTCTTTGAGCAACGCCGCTATTTCGCGGGTCTTGGCCCCGGAATACGACGAGATGCCGATGTACAAAGCCTTGCCCTGCTGCACTGCCGTAGCCAGCGCGCTGGCGGTTTCTTCCAGCGGGGTGTCCGGGTCGAAGCGGTGCGAGTAAAAAATATCGACGTAATCCAGGCCCATGCGCTGCAGGCTCTGATCGAGGCTGGCGAGCACGTATTTGCGCGAACCACCGCCCTGCCCGTACGGCCCTGGCCACATATCCCAGCCAGCCTTGCTGGAGATGATCAGTTCATCGCGGTAGTGCTTGAAGTCTTCGCGCAGCAGGCGACCGAAGTTGATCTCGGCGCTGCCGTAGGGCGGGCCATAGTTGTTGGCCAGGTCGAAATGGTTGATGCCCAGATCGAACGCCGTGCGCAACATGGCGCGCTGAGTGTCGATCGGCGTGCTGTCACCGAAGTTGTGCCACAGGCCGAGCGACAGCGCCGGAAGCACCAGCCCGCTGCGGCCGGTACGGCGATAAGGCATGTCTTCGTAACGATTTTCGGCAGCAATGTAGGTCATTGAATCCTCTCTTGTCTGGGGGATATTCGAGGCGTCTTGATTGCGTTTGCGAACAGGCGACGCCTGTTCGCAACGCCGGAATCATGGCTTTTGCCAGACAACCTGCTGAATGTCGACCCGCTTGGGTATCAAGTGGTTGTCGTAAAACAGATCAGCGGTCGCCTGTTGCGCGCGTACGATCTCCGGCGTGATCGGCAGGCTGGGTGATACGGGCCGATGGTCAAGATACTGAGTCATGACCGCTTCGGACAAGCCCATGCTGCGCGCCAGTATCTGAATACTCTCGGCACGCTGCGAGCGCGACAGCCCATCGGCGACGGTCAGTTCGTCGAGAACCTGCTGCACAAACGCCGCATTTTTCTCGGCAAAAGCCCGGCGTGCGGTATAGAACGGCCCGGACAGTCCAAGCCCTTCGCCATTGGCCAGCAGGCGGCTATGGCCTTCGTTCAGGGCGATGGAGTAGTACGGATCCCAGATTGCCCAGGCATCGACACTGCCGTTTTCAAAGGCGGCGCGGGCATCGGCGGGGGTCAGGTAAATCGGCTGAATATCCTTGAACGTCAACCCTGCCTTGTTCAACAAGCGCAACACCACGTTATGCGAGCTGGAGCCTTTCTGAAGTGCCACTTTGCGGCCTTTCAGCTCTGCCACGCTGTGCAGCGGGCTTTCGTTGCGCACCAGGATGGTTTCCGCCTGTGGCTTGGCCGGTTCTGCGCCGATGTAGACCAGGTCTGCCCCGGCAACCTGAGCAAAGATCGGCGGAATGTCACCGGTAGAGGCAATGTCCAGGCTGCCGATATTCAGTGCTTCAAGCATCTGCGGCCCGGCCGGGAATTCGATCCATTTGATTTTTGTATCAGCAAAGCGCTTCTCCAGCAGGCCGTATTCCTTGGCCAGCACCAGCGTGATCGAGCCCTTCTGATAGCCGATGCGTAGCGCGTCAGGTTCGTCGGCAGAAGCTGTGTTGAGCAAGCCGCTGAAAGCCAGAATGGCGGCGATGAAGGTGAATGGTTTCATGGGTAATCCTTTCTCGGTCGACTCTCGTGCCAATGCTCTGCGTTGGCATGCATCCCGTGACGCTGCGCGTCACCTCTCTGCAGCCAGGCTCGGTATCTGGTACGGGAATTATCAAAATCCATAAGCAGGCCGCTGCAGCCCCAGGTTTTCGCGCAACGTTGTGCCTTCATATTCAGTACGAAACAGCCCGCGCCGCTGCAACTCCGGCACCAGCAACTGCGCGACATCTTCCAGACCACCCGGCAGATGCGGCACCAGCACATTGAAGCCATCCGCCGCGCCTTGCTCGAACCAGCGTTGCAGCTCATCAGCGATCTGCTCAGGCGTACCGATCAGGCTGTAATGCCCTCGCCCACCGGCAATCCGCCGTCCCAGTTGCGCCAGGGTCAGGTTTTCCTGATCGGCCAGTTCGGTGAGCAGTTTCTGCCGGCTGCGCTGGCCGCTGTCAGTTAGCGGCAGCTCTGGCAAAGGGCCGTCCAGCGGGTAGCCCGACAGGTCGAAATTGCCCAGCATACGGCCTAGCAGGGCGACACCCACCTGGGGCTCGACCAACTCCTGAAACGACTCGAATTTCGCTTTTGCCAACGCCTCGGTTTCGGCCACGACAATGAACACGCCGGGCATGACTTTCAGCGAATCTGCGTCACGTCCGTAGGCGCCAAGGCGGCCCTTGATGTCCGCATAAAACGCTTGGGCACTGGCCAGCGAGGTCTGTGCGGTGAACACCACTTCCGCGGTCTGCGCCGCCAGATCGCGGCCGACTTCAGAGGAACCCGCCTGCACGACCACGGGCTGCCCTTGCGGCGAACGCGCCACGTTCAGCGGGCCTTTGACACTGAAGTGCTCACCGTGATGATTGAGCACATGTAATTTGGCCGGGTCGTAATATTCACCGCTGGTCTTGTCGCGGGTAAACGCGTCATCTGCCCAGCTGTCCCACAGGCCGGTCACCACCTGATGAAACTCCCGTGCGCGGCTATAACGCTCGGCATGCCCCACATGCTCGGCGCGACCGAAGTTCTGCGCTTCGGCGGCGGCATCGGAGGTCACCAGATTCCAGCCCGCTCGCCCCCCGGACAAGTGATCCAGCGAGGCGAACTTGCGAGCAACGTGATACGGCTCGTTGTAGGTGGTGGTCGCCGTCGCGATCAGACCGATGTGATCGGTCACCGCGCTCAACGCCGAGAGCAGGGTCAGCGGCTCGAAATGATCAGAACGGGCCATGCGGCTGGCGATATCGCCGGTGGCGGCAGCCACACTGTCGGCCACGAACAACGTATCGAATTTCGCCGCTTCCGCGACCTTGGCCACGTGCCGGTAGTGCTTGAAATCCAGCCCTGCATCGGCAGGCACATCCGGGTGACGCCAGGCCGCAACATGGTGCCCGGTGGCCATCAGAAAAGCGCCGAGTTTCATCTGTCGAGCTGTCGTGCTCATTCTTCACTCCTTACTGTGTTACCGCGGGCCACGACTCAGAAATCCTTGCGTAGCTGTACGCCGAAATAACGCTCGTCATCACGCGGTACAGACCGGTAAACATAGCTGCCACCCGTGGCCAGCATCGGCGAATAGGACTTGTCTGCCAGGTTCTTGCCGAGCAGTGCCACGCGCCAGCCACTGTTGTAATCGGCCAGCGCAACGCTGGCGTTCCAGATGCCGTAAGCGCCCTGCTTGGTGTCCGGGTTCTGGCTGATGTCGTACTGCACTTCGCTCTGCCAGCTGTAATCGGTGCCCAGCTCGATATCCAGACCGTTGTCCAGCGGGATGGTGTAGTCGGCACGAACGTAGCTTTTCCAGTCCGGGCTATACGGCAGGGTTTTGCCATCGACGTTGCACGACGCCGCTGCACCGGCCGGGCAGGCAAAGCTGTCGATGCGCGCCTTGGTGTAGGACAGCGCGCCGGAGAATTTCAGGTTACGGGTGGCCTGCAAGGCGTAATCCAGCTCGACGCCTTCAGTGCTGACACTGCCTGCGTTGATCAGGCGCGTGACAACCTGCCCGGCAACGCTGTCGAAAAAGTTCGCCTGATAGTTGTCGTAATCGCTGTGGAACACCGCCAGGTTGGTGGTCAGGCGATTGTTCCAGGTGGTGGCCTTGACCCCGACTTCCCAGGTGTTCGAGGTCTCCGGTTTCAAGGCCTCGGTGTCACGCGGCTGCATGTTGAAGAACACGTTGTAGGCCGGGCCTTTATAGCCGCGCGAGTAGGTGATGTAGGTCATCACACTGTCGCTCAGGTCATATTGCAGACCCAGCCGTCCGGACTTGCCGTCCTCGTCCACCGAACCGGAACTGCTGGTCGCAGGCTGAATACCGCTGACGGTCGTAGCCGATGTCGATACGCGGCGATGATCGTATTCCAGATCGTCGTGGGTCCAGCGTGCCCCGGCAATCGCACGGACGTCCGGGGTGAAGTTGAACGTGGTTTCGCCGAATACCGAGTAGCTGTCAGTGGTAGTGCTGTAGTCGGCGATGCCGCGATCCTGAGTCGTCGGCGTTATCAGCGTGCGCTGATAGGTCTCGTCGCTCTTGCCGTGCATGTAAAACAGACCGCCCACGTATTCGACAAACTGGCCTTTCGGCGACGCCAGACGCAGCTCCTGAGAGTACTGGTTGAACTCCAGATCGCCTTTGTCTTCGGTGCCGGGAAAGGCAGCAGTGACGGTCCCGAGACGGTCGCCATCCTGATACTGGGTGTTATCCCAGCCCCGCCAGGCGGTAATGGAAGTCAGGGTGTAATCGCCCAGTTGCCAGTCGAGCTGGCCGGACAGGCCCTTGTTGACGTCCTCGACATGGCTGCGGTAATCACTGAGCACGTTGCGGTTGTCACTGTCGGCGCGTACCGGTGACAGCGCACTGGCGAACGCCGGGGTCAGCGCCTTGCTCACTACGCCATTGGGCGCGTCGTCATGGGACTGCATGTAGTCCGCGGCAAGGGTGAAGGTGATGTCGTCGTTGGGTGTGAATTCCAGCTTGCCGCGTGCGCCCTTGCGGTTGTAACCGTTGACTTCCTGACCGTTGAGCTTGTTATCGACGTTGCCGTCATAGCTGCCAAACAGCGTGGTAATCGAGCCCTTGAGGGTTTGCGGAATCAGACTGCCGCCGATGCCGAAACGGGTGCGGCTTTCGTTGCCGCTGTAGTACGACTGATCGATGTAACCGTGGGTCTCTTCGGTCGGTGCCTTGGTTGTGACGTTGAGCACGCCAGCCGAGGCGTTCTTGCCGAACAACGTGCCCTGCGGGCCGCGCAGCACTTCGATGCGCTCAAGGTCGAGCAGGTCCAGCGTGGCCTGGCCCGGACGTGCATACACCACGCCATCGATCACTGTCGCCACCGTCGGCTCGACACCCGGCGAGGTGGAAATGGTGCCGACACCGCGAATGAACAGCGAGGTGTCCTTGTTGGACGCACCGGTACGGAAATTCAGCGAAGGCACTTGCTGCACGATGCTGGCCACGCCGTTGCGATTGTCCCGCTCCAGTTGCTCGCCCTGAATCACCGAAACTGCGACCGGTACTTTTTGCAACGACTCTTCACGGCGTGTGGCCGTTACGGTGACGGACTCCAGCGCTACCGTTTCAGTGCTCTGCGTTGCTGCGTTATCTGCCATTGCCGGAACCCATGGCAACGCCGCAAGCCCCATCAACAGCCAGCCATAACGGCGCCCCCGCGCCACATGAGCCTGATCGATGGCTTGCGCCAGAAGTGTGTATTTGACGCCATCCCCATGTGTTGTGTGCATCTGCGTGCCTACCTGAAATATGCCCTGATCCGACAATGCGATACGCACTGGCGCCTGTTGATTGCTGGCTAAACCGGGGTCCGGGCATTCGCGGTGGCGAGTAGCAGACAAACCATCTTTGTTAGCGCTAACATCGCCAGTATCAGGAAATGGCGAATAGATCGTCCAATACTGAAAAATTAGTTTTATATTCTTTTTACTTTTATACGAAGTGATCGAGCATGGCCGACGAGAAACCCGCGACACGCAAACGCCGAGGCGCAGGCCGGGTGACGATCACGGCAGTGGCGCGTGAGGCCGGTGTCTCGGCCATTACCGTATCGCGCTATTTCAATCAGCCGGAGCAAGTCTCGCCTGAACTGCGTGAGCGAATTGCAGCCGTGGTCAATGCGCTGGGCTATGTGCCCAATCTGGTGGCAGGCGGCCTGGCGTCGGCGCGCAGCCGGGTAGTAGCGATGGTGATTCCCAACATCTCCGGGCCGATCTTCGCCAACACCATTCAGGGTTTCAGCGACACGCTGAGCCAGCACGGTTTCCAGTTGCTGCTGGCCTCCAGCTACTTTTCCGCGGAGCAGGAAGAAAGCGCAGTGCGGGCGTTTCTGGGCTGGTCTCCGGCTGCGCTGGTGCTGACCAGTCGCTTCCACAGCCCGGCTACCGAGAAAATGATCGAGCAGACCGATGTCCCGGTGATCGAAACCTGGGACCACCAGCCCGAACGCAGCCCGATCCAGATTGGCTTTTCTCATTATGAGGTCGGCGTCACGGCAGCCCGCTATTTGTACGGCAAAGGCTACCGCCGCATAGCGTTCGTGCAGAACAGCATCGCAGGCGACTTCAGCGCACTGGAGCGGCGTGACGGCTACGCTGCGACTCTGGAAGGGCTCGGTATCACGCCGTGGGTCTTCGTCCCGGACGCGGACCGAGCGCCATTCGAGGCAGGCAAACAGGCGATGGACACCCTGATGAACCAAGAGCCCCGCCCTGACGCGATCTTCTTCGCCAACGACAACCTGGCAGCCGGCGCCCTGCTCGCCAGCCAGCGCGCAGGCCTGAGTATTCCGCAGGATTGCGCCGTGATGGGTTTTGGCGACTACGCCTTCGCAGAAATGATGCTGCCCAGCCTGACCACCATCAAACCGCCCGCACTGCAGATCGGCGTAATGGCCGCCACGCGGGTGCTTGAAAGCCTCGGAGTGTTACCAGTAGAGGGAGAGATACAACGCCTGAACCTGCTGGAATGCAGATTGGTAGAGCGAGAGAGTACGTGAGCCTGCCGCACTCTCGAGCCTAAGCGGGAGCGTGAGGAACGATGACCCTGTAACCATCGTGCGACGCTACGCGTCGCATGCCGTTCTGGACGCTCTGCGTCCTCTCCTGAACATGAGGCGCGGCGCAGAGCGTGAGGGACGATAGTTGTAACCGCCCCCCACGCCCCGATCACCGCACCAGATGCAGGAACTGCATATGCCGCTCGTACTGATCGAGCACGTCGTTGATGACCTGTTCCTTGGTGTAGCCCACCAGGTCGTAGTCCTGACTGCCTTCGCTCAGGTGAACCTCGGCGCGGTAGTAGCGGCGGTTGTTCAACTGTTTGGAACCCATGCCGCCACGGGCGAACGAAGGGGTGAAGAAGCCTTTCATCTGCACCTGATAGATGAACGGACGCTCTTCGCCGTGACCGATTTCCAGAGTCACCGAGTCGTTGGACGGGTCAGGTACGTTGACCACGCTCAAGCCCTTCTCGACAAACACCGCCGTCACTTCATCAATGGCCGGACGCACGGTCTGGTCGAGGAAGCGATACACCTCGTCTCGCGACGGGTAATGCACAGCCTGGCTCAGGCGCTGACGCCAGCCGCCACGTCGTGAACCGGACACTGGCGCCAGCGAATACAGTTGCGCAATCTGGCGCTGGGATTCCATGACGAACGCTTTGTGCAGGCCCCACATCATCAGCAGCAGGATCAGCGAGAACGGCAACGACGTCAGCACCACCGCTGATTTAAGCGCATCGATACTGCCCGAGAACAGCAGGCCGCTGGTGATCAGTGCAGTCGCCACACCCCAGAACACCCGCAGCCATTTCGGACCGTCTTCGTCAGGGTTGCCGCCTTTGGCGGAAAGCGTCGACAGCACCACCGTGCCCGAATCGGCAGAGGTGACAAAGAACACAAAGCTGATAAATACCGTGACCGCAATGACGGTCTTGCTCCACGGATAGGTTTCCAGCAGCAGATACAGGGTCATCGATGGATCATCAATGGCCGACTGGCCCAGCGCAGTCATGCCGTGGTTGAGCACCTGATCGATGGCGCTGTTGCCGAAGATCGACATCCACGCCAGGGTGAAGCCCAGCGGAATCAACAGCACGCCGAAGACGAACTCGCGAATGGTCCGGCCACGGGAAATACGCGCAATGAACAGGCCCACGAATGGCGCCCAGGCAATCCACCAGGCCCAATAGAACACGGTCCAGCCGCCCAGCCAGTCACTCGGCTCGTTATAGGCGTAGACGTCGAAGCTCTTGCTCGGCAACGCACCCAGGTAGTCCCCGATGTTCTGCACCAGCGTGTTGAGCAAGTGCTGAGTCGGGCCGGCAAACAGCACGAACAGCAGCAGCGCACAGGCCAGCAGCATGTTGATGTCGGACATGACGCGCACGCCCTTGTCGACACCGGCTATCGCGACCAGAATCGCCGCGCCCATCATCAGGGTAATCAGACCGACCTGAATCCAGTGGGTATGCGCCACGCCAAACAGGTAATCCAGACCGGAATTCAGGTGCAGTACCCCGAAGCCCATGTCTGCGCCCAAGCCGAAGATGGTCGCAATGATGCCGAAGCCATCGACTGCATAGCCTATAGGGCCATTGATGCGCTTGCCGATCAGCGGGTACAGCGCCGAACGCAGGGCCAGCGGCAGGTTGTGGCGATAAGCGAAGTAGGCCAGCGCCATGCCGACAAAGGCGAACACGCCCCAGCCATGCAGGCCCCAGTGCAGAAACAGCAATTGCATGCCCTGACGCGCTGCCTCAGCCGTACCGCCTTCGCCCTGCGGCGGTTGCAGAAGGTGTGTCAGCGGTTCTGAAACGCAGAAGAAGAACAGCGTGATGCTGATCCCCGCGGCGAACAGCATGCCGGCCCATGACAGGTAACTGAACTCGGGTTCGTCGTGGTCGGCACCGAGCTTGATCTTGCCGAAGCCCGACAAGGCGGTGACCACCACGAAGACCAGATACAGGGTCATGACCATCATGTAGTACCAGCCGACCGTATTGGCCGCCCAGTTTTGCGCCGCCAGCAGCCATTCTCCGCTGGCTTGCGGGAAGGCAATGACAACGATGCCGAAAATCAGAATAAAGCTCGCAGCGAAGTAGAACACTGGAGCGTTCATGCGGACGTTGCCGCTTGAAGAAGTACTCGGAGAGCTCATCGGTTGCGTGCCTCCGGACTGATAAAACCAACTGCAAAAAGCGGATACGGCAAGGGTAAGCCTCCTGTTATGAGCGGGCAGCGAACCACCGGTTTAACTTGAACGAGCGTTCAATTTAAACATGAAAGTGCCCGTAAAGACTAATCGGGGGCCAGTGAATGCTCGCTCAGGCTTGGGTATGACGCATGCTTGAGCGGGATCGTTCCCATGCTAAAGAGGCCATTTGCAGCCCGCCAAATGCGCTGCCTGCAAACACCCCGCGGCAGTTCATTCCCGGCCCGAACGCGGCGCACACATTCCCCGCACCAATCTGTTACCTGCCGCCCCAAAACTGCGCAAAAAGTCATTCAGGTAACAACGTCCAGCCCTTTTCGGAGAAATGCCCCTTTGCTGATCAAAAGCACCAGGCCCGCATAAATAAAGCCCTGCAGATAGATTCAATGGGCAAAAAACAGCGACAGCACAAAGTTGGTCTTTTGATTGCATATGCTTGTATGTACAAGTAGAGACAGGCTGAACACTCTGTCTTCTACCCAACTGAATAGGCCTGCTTCGCCAGGCGCTGCTCGCCCTTCATCGGGCTGGTTCGAATTGATCGCCGAGGATTTTTTTGTGACCGAGAATAATCAAGACCTTAAGCAGGACTGGACCCGCCATCGCGAAGGCGTCGTACGGGCTGCACGCGGTACTCAACTGACCGCCAAGAGCTGGCTGACCGAAGCACCGCTGCGCATGTTGATGAACAACCTCGACCCGGAAGTCGCCGAAAACCCCAATGAACTGGTGGTTTACGGTGGCATCGGTCGTGCCGCACGCAACTGGGAGTGCTACGACAAGATCGTCGAAAGCCTCACTCAGCTCAACGATGATGAAACCCTGCTGGTGCAGTCCGGCAAGCCGGTCGGCGTGTTCAAGACCCACAGCAACGCCCCGCGCGTATTGATCGCCAACTCCAACCTGGTGCCGCACTGGGCCAGCTGGGAGCACTTCAACGAACTGGATGCCAAGGGCCTGGCCATGTATGGCCAGATGACCGCCGGCAGCTGGATCTACATCGGCAGCCAGGGCATCGTGCAAGGCACTTACGAAACCTTCGTCGAAGCCGGTCGCCAGCACTATGACGGCAACCTCAAGGGCCGCTGGGTGTTGACCGCAGGTTTGGGCGGCATGGGTGGCGCGCAGCCGCTGGCCGCGACATTGGCCGGGGCCTGCTCGCTGAACATCGAATGCCAGCAGAGCCGTATCGATTTCCGCATCAAGACCCGCTACGTCGACGAACAGGCCGCTGATCTCGATGACGCACTGGCGCGTATCGCGAAATACACGGCCGAAGGCAAAGCCATCTCCATCGCCCTGTGTGGCAACGCGGCGGACATCCTGCCGGAAATGGTCCGTCGCGGTGTGCGCCCGGACATGGTCACCGACCAGACCAGCGCCCACGACCCGCTCAATGGCTACCTGCCCAAAGGCTGGACCTGGGACGAGTACCGTGCCCGCTCGGTCAGCGAGCCGGCCAGTGTGGTCAAGGCGGCCAAGCAATCGATGGCCGAACACGTCGAAGCCATGCTCGCCTTCCAGCAAGCCGGCATTCCGACCTTCGACTATGGCAACAACATTCGCCAGATGGCCAAGGAAGTCGGCGTCACCAATGCCTTCGATTTCCCGGGTTTCGTGCCCGCCTACATCCGTCCGCTGTTCTGCCGTGGCATCGGGCCGTTCCGCTGGGCCGCGCTGTCGGGTGACCCAGAAGACATCTACAAGACCGACGCCAAGGTCAAGGAACTGATTCCGGACGACGATCACCTGCATAACTGGCTGGACATGGCCCGCGAGCGCATCAGCTTTCAGGGCTTGCCAGCGCGTATCTGCTGGGTCGGCCTGGGTCAGCGCGCCAAGCTAGGTTTAGCGTTCAACGAAATGGTCCGCAGCGGCGAGCTGTCGGCACCGGTGGTGATTGGTCGCGACCACCTGGACTCCGGTTCGGTCGCCAGCCCCAACCGCGAAACCGAATCCATGCGCGATGGCTCCGATGCCGTCTCCGACTGGCCACTGCTCAACGCCCTGCTCAACACCGCCAGCGGCGCGACCTGGGTTTCGCTGCACCACGGCGGCGGCGTGGGCATGGGCTTCTCGCAACATTCCGGGATGGTGATCGTCTGTGACGGCACGGACGAAGCCGCCGAGCGCATCGCCCGCGTCCTGCACAACGACCCGGCCACCGGTGTGATGCGCCATGCCGATGCCGGTTATGACATTGCCATCGACTGTGCCAAAGAGCAGGGCTTGAACCTGCCGATGATCGGGCGTTAAGGAGTCTGCGGTTATCAAACCGACAGACTCGGGGAACGGGCATGAACATGCCCACGGGCCGGATGCCTACTTGAAGCTGCCGCCATCCATTTCAAGCTTGGGAGCATCGATAATGAAAATGAAAAAGGCCCTGTTGACCACCTTGGTATCCGCAGGCTTGCTCGCCAGTGCAGGCGCAAGTCAGGCTGCCGGCTGGTGCGAATCAGGCAAACCGGTGAAGTTCGCCGGTCTGAACTGGGAAAGCGCGATGCTGCTGACCGACGTTCTGCAGGTCATTCTGGACAAGGGTTACGGCTGCGCCGTGGACGCCCTGCCCGGTAATTCTATCGCCATGGAAAACGCCCTGAGCACCAACGACATCCAGATTTTCGCCGAAGAATGGGTCGGCCGTAGCGAGGTCTGGAACAAGGCCGCCGCAGCCGGGAAAGTAGTCGGTGTCGGCGCACCCATCGTCGGCGCAGTCGAGGGCTGGTACGTGCCGCGTTACGTGATCGAAGGCGATGCCAAACGCAAGCTTGAAGCCAAGGCGCCGAACCTGAAATCCATCAGCGATCTGGCCCAGTATTCGGCGGTGTTCAAGGATCAGGAAGAACCCGGCAAAGGCCGCTTCTACAACTGCCCGGCTGGCTGGACCTGCGAGCTGGAAAACAGCGAAATGCTCAAGAGCTATGGCCTGGAAAGCAAATACACCAACTTCCGCCCGGGCACCGGCCCGGCGCTGGATGCGGCTATTCTCTCCAGCTACAAACGTGGCGAGCCGATCCTGACCTACTACTGGTCGCCGACTCCGCTCATGGGCCAGGTGGACCTGGTGCATCTGGAGGAGAAAGCCGGGGTCAACAAGACGATCGATATCAAGGTCGGCGTGTCCAAAGTGTTCCACGACGAGGCCCCTGAACTGGTCGCAGTCCTGGAAAAGGTCAACCTGCCTATCGATTTGCTCAACCAGAACCTGGGGCGCATGGCCAAGGAACGCATCGAATCGCCGAAGCTGGCGAAGATTTTCCTGAAAGAGCACCCCGAAGTCTGGCACAAATGGGTCAGCGAAGACGCCGCGAAAAAGGTGGACGCTTCGCTGTAAACGAAAGGGCAGTCGGACTGACAAGTCCGACTGCCCTGACGTTGACCCGACACACCTCATTTGAGAGCCGCTTATGTTTCCTGAAAGCTTCACTTTCTCGATCGCCAACTGGGTCAACGACGGGGTCGACTCGCTGGTGACTCAGTATGGCGATGTGTTCCGGCACATCTCCGACACCCTGCTATGGGCCATCGTCAACCTCGAAAGCCTGCTGCGCATGGCTCCGTGGTGGCTGATGCTGATGATCGTCGGCGGTATCGCCTGGCACGCGACGCGCAAAATCGTCACCACGGTGGTGATCGTCGGCCTGCTGTTTCTGGTCGGCGCGGTCGGGTTGTGGGACAAGCTGATGCAGACATTGGCGCTGATGCTGGTCGCCACGATCATTGCGGTACTGATCGGCATTCCGCTGGGCATTCTCTCCGCGCGCAGCAATCGCCTGCGCTCGGTGCTGATGCCGCTGCTGGACATCATGCAGACCATGCCCAGCTTCGTTTACCTGATTCCGGTGCTTATGCTGTTCGGCCTGGGCAAGGTCCCGGCCATCTTCGCCACGGTGATCTACGCCGCACCGCCATTGATTCGTCTGACCGACCTGGGCATTCGTCAGGTCGACGGTGAAGTGATGGAAGCCATCAACGCCTTCGGTGCCAACCGCTGGCAGCAGCTGTTTGGTGTGCAACTGCCACTGGCCATGCCGAGCATCATGGCCGGGATCAACCAGACCACCATGATGGCGCTGTCGATGGTGGTCATCGCTTCGATGATCGGCGCACGCGGGCTGGGCGAAGACGTGCTGGTGGGCATTCAGACGCTCAACGTCGGGCGAGGTCTGGAAGCGGGTCTGGCCATCGTCATTCTGGCGGTCGTCATCGACCGAATCACGCAGGCCTATGGCCGCCCACGGCATGAGGCGCACAAATGAGCAGCGTGGAACCGAACAAGATCGTCGTTAAAAACGTATTCAAGATTTTTGGCAACCGCTCAAAGGAAGCACTGGCGCTGATCAAACAGAACCAGAGCAAGGATCAGGTACTGGCGCAAACCGGCTGCGTGGTCGGGGTCAACGACCTGTCGCTGTCGATCGGCAGTGGCGAAATCTTCGTCATCATGGGCCTGTCCGGTTCCGGCAAATCGACGCTGGTACGCCACTTCAATCGCCTGATCGACCCTACCAGCGGCGAGATTCTGGTCGATGGTGAAGACATCCTGCGCTACGACATGGAAGCGCTGCGCCAATTCCGCCGGCACAAGATCAGCATGGTGTTCCAGAGCTTCGGCCTGCTGCCGCACAAGACCGTGCTGGCCAACGTCGCGTACGGCCTGAAAGTGCGCGGAGAGAGCAAGGCGCTGTGCCAGGAGCGCGCGCAGCACTGGGTCACGACCGTCGGCCTGAAGGGCTACGAAAACAAATACCCGCACCAGCTTTCCGGTGGCATGCGCCAGCGCGTCGGTCTGGCACGAGCACTGGCCGCGGACACCGACATCATCCTCATGGACGAAGCCTTCAGCGCCCTCGACCCGTTGATTCGCGCCGAAATGCAGGACCAGTTGCTGGAACTGCAAGCCAGCCTGCACAAGACCATCGTGTTCATTACCCACGACCTGGACGAAGCGGTACGCATCGGCAATCGCATCGCGATCCTCAAGGACGGCCGATTGATTCAGGTCGGTACACCGAAAGAAATCCTTCACTCGCCCGCCGACGATTACGTGGACCGTTTCGTTCAGCGCCGCGTGGCCACCCTTTAAGGACCGTTGCAGATGTCGCGAGCAGAACAGATCGTCATCGGTGAAGCCCCGCTGGGCTGGCAGGATGTAGTCGCTGTGGCCCGTCATGGCGCGCAACTGGTGCTGTCGGATGCCGCCTGGGCGCGGATCGATAACGCGCAGGCCATCGTGCAGCAGATCGTCGCCAGCGGCGAACGCGCCTATGGTGTGAACACCGGGCTTGGCGCGCTGTGCAACGTGTCGCTGCAAGGCGAACAGCTCAGTCGCCTGTCACGCAATACCCTGCTCAGCCATGCCTGCGGCGTGGGTGCGCCGCTGGCCGACGAGCAGACTCGCGCAATCATCTGCGCCGCAATCCTCAATTACAGCCAGGGCAAATCCGGCATTCACCGGCAAGTGGTCGAAGCGCTGCTGGCCTTGCTCAATCGGGGCATTACGCCACACGTGCCATCGCAGGGTTCGGTGGGTTACCTGACCCACATGGCGCACGTCGGCATCGCCTTGCTGGGCGTCGGTCAGGTCAGTTATCGCGGGCAAATCGTCCCGGCTGAGCAGGCCTTGAATGAAGAAGGTCTGGCTCCGGTAATTCTCGGTGCCAAAGACGGCTTGTGTCTGGTCAATGGCACGCCGTGCATGACCGGCCTGAGCTGCCTGGCCATCGCCGATGCCGAGCGCCTGAGCCAATGGGCCGACGTGATCGGCGCGATGACCTTCGAAGCACTGGGCGGTCAGCTGGACGCATTCGATGAAAGCATTCTTGCCCTCAAGCCGCATCCCGGTATGCAGCAGGTGGGCAAGAACCTGCGCAGTGTGTTGGCGGGCAGCGAAGTGCTTGCCAGCAGCCAGGGCATTCGTACTCAGGACGCGCTGAGCATCCGCTCGATTCCCCAAGTGCATGGCGCAACCCGTGACCAACTGGCTCATGCCATCCGCCAGATCGAGACCGAACTGAACTCGGTCACCGACAACCCCATGCTTCTCGGCACACCCGACGACTGGCGCGTGGTGTCCCAGGCCAACCCGCATGGCCAGTCGGTGGCGATGGCGGCAGACCTGCTGTGCATGGCGCTGGCAGAACTGGGCTCCATCGCCGAGCGACGCCTCGACCGCCTGATCAACCCGATGGTCAGCGGCCTGCCGGCGTTTCTGGTCAGTCAGCCGGGGGTCAATTCGGGGATGATGATCGTTCAGTACGTCGCCGCCTCGCTGTGCGCGGAAAATCGCCAGATGGCGCAACCGGCGGTGGTCGACAACTACGTCACCTCCGGCCTGCAGGAAGACCATCTGAGCCTGGGCACCAGTGCCGCACTGAAGCTGCACAAGGTGCTGGGTAACGTCACACAGATTCTCGCCATCGAGTATTTGCTGGCGGCCCAGGCATTCGAATTCCTCAAGGCGCAAGGGTTTGGCGTGGGTACGGCGGCTGCGTGGCGACTGCTGCGCGAGCGCATCCCGGCCTACGATGAAGACCGCTGGCTGGCCCCTGATATCGCCAGCAGCGCGGCCCTGCTCAAAGATGCAACATCGCTGGAAAGGGTTTTCCAGCACTGCCGCGATCATGCGGCAACCCTATAAAAAGCGGCTGACGGCCACACGCCGTTGCTGACATCAATCAAGGAGTAGCTGCATCGTGACCACCTTATCTGCCAAGACGCTGAACCTGATCCCCGGCCAACTGACCCTGGCGCAATTGCGCGCCATTCATCAGCAGCCGGTCAGCCTGACGCTGGACAGCAGCGCAGACCAGCAGATCGACGACAGCGTCGCCTGCGTCGAGCGCATTCTGGCCGAGAACCGCACCGCCTACGGCATCAACACCGGTTTCGGCTTGCTGGCCTCGACGCGAATCGCCAGCGAGGACCTGGAAAACCTGCAGCGTTCGCTGGTGCTGTCGCATGCAGCCGGTGTCGGTCAGCCGATCAGCGATGATCTGGTGCGCTTGATCATGGTGCTCAAGGTCAACAGCCTGAGCCGTGGCTTCTCGGGTATTCGTCGGGTGGTGATCGATGCGTTGATCGCGTTGATCAATGCCGAGGTCTATCCGCATATTCCGCTCAAGGGCTCGGTCGGTGCTTCGGGTGACTTGGCTCCTCTGGCGCACATGTCGCTGGTGCTGTTGGGCGAAGGCAAGGCGCGCTACAAAGGCGAATGGCTGAATGCCGTCGATGCATTGGCTGTCGCGGGGCTGCAACCGCTCACCCTCGCCGCCAAGGAAGGACTGGCGCTGCTCAACGGTACGCAAGTGTCCACCGCCTACGCGCTGCGCGGCCTGTTCGAGGGCGAGGACCTGTTCGCCGCGGCCCTGACCTGTGGCTCGCTGACCGTCGAAGCGGTGCTTGGCTCACGCTCGCCGTTCGACGCACGCATTCATGCAGCACGCGGTCAGCGCGGGCAGATCGATGCCGCTGCCTGCTACCGCGATTTGCTCGGCGAAAGCAGTGGCGTGTCCGAATCGCACCGCAACTGCGACAAGGTTCAGGACCCCTACTCGCTGCGCTGCCAGCCGCAGGTCATGGGCGCGTGTCTGACCCAGTTGAGGCAGGCTGCCGAAGTGCTGGAAATCGAAGCCAATGCGGTGTCCGACAACCCGCTGGTGTTCGCCGCCGAGAACGACGTCATATCCGGTGGCAATTTTCACGCCGAGCCGGTCGCCATGGCCGCAGACAATCTGGCACTGGCCATTGCCGAGATCGGCTCGCTCAGCGAACGGCGTATTTCGCTGATGATGGACAAGCACATGTCGCAACTGCCGCCCTTCCTGGTCGCCAACGGCGGGGTCAATTCCGGCTTCATGATCGCGCAGGTGACAGCCGCCGCGCTGGCCAGTGAAAACAAGGCGCTGGCTCATCCGCACAGCGTCGACAGCCTGCCGACATCAGCCAATCAGGAAGACCATGTGTCGATGGCCCCGGCCGCTGGCAAGCGGTTATGGGAAATGGCAGAAAACGTTCGCGGGATTCTTGCCGTAGAATGGTTGGCTGCCTGCCAGGGTCTGGACTTGCGTGAGGGTCTGAAAACCTCTCCGAAGCTGGAGCAAGCCCGCAGCCTGTTGCGCAGCAAGGTCCCGTTCTATGAAAAGGACCGTTTTTTTGCACCGGACATCGAAGCTGCCAGTCAGCTGTTGTCCTCCACTTGCCTGAACCCGCTGGTTCCTGCACGTCTGCTACCGAGTTTGTGATGTACCGCGAGCCTGGCAGGGCTCGCTTTGGTCATTGCTGCGGGAAGCCGGTTGCAGGCGTTTTCGCGGCTTTTGCCATACCTGTATGTAATGAAATGGACCTGAAATGACGTCACAAGATGGTTTGAAACGCGGGTTATCCGCCCGCCACATACGCTTCATGGCCCTGGGCTCTGCCATCGGCACAGGGTTGTTCTACGGCTCGGCCTCGGCGATTCAACAGGCCGGTCCGGCCGTATTGCTGGCGTACCTGATCGGCGGCGCGGCGGTGTACATGGTGATGCGCGCGCTGGGCGAAATGGCCGTTCACGACCCGGTTTCCGGCTCGTTCAGCCATTACGCCACGCGCTACATGGGCCCGCTGGCCGGTTTCGTGCTGGGCTGGACCTACGCGTTCGAAATGATCATTGTCTGCCTCGCCGACGTGACCGCATTCGGCATTTACATGGGCTTCTGGTTTCCAGAGGTGCCGCGCTGGATCTGGGTGCTGGGCATCGTGTTCCTGATCGGCGCGCTCAACCTGTGTAATGTGAAAGTCTTCGGCGAAACCGAATTCTGGCTGTCGATCCTCAAGGTCAGCGCCATCGTGGCCATGATCGTCGCCGGCTTCGGCATCATGATCTTCGGCATCGGCAGCTCGACCAGCGGCACCGAAATCGGCATCAGCAACCTGTGGGCGCACGGCGGCTTCATGCCCAACGGCGTCACTGGCCTGATCGCCTCGTTTGCGGTGGTGATGTTTGCCTTCGGCGGCATCGAAATCATCGGCATCACTGCAGGCGAAGCCAAAGACCCGCAACGCAGCCTGCCACAGGCGATCAACGCCGTACCGCTGCGCATTCTGCTGTTCTATGTGCTGACACTGTTTGTGCTGATGTGCATTTACCCGTGGCCGCAGATCGGCACCCAAGGCAGCCCGTTCGTGCAGATTTTCGACAATCTGGGCATTGCGTCAGCGGCAACAATCCTCAATATCGTGGTCATCTCTGCTGCGGTGTCGGCCATCAACAGCGACATCTTCGGCGCCGGGCGCATGATGTATGGCCTGGCCCGTGACGGTCAGGCACCCGCGAGCTTTGCCCGCGTGTCGCGGCATGGCGTGCCGTGGATGACCGTGCTGGTCATGGGCATCGCGTTGCTGGGCGGCGTGCTGCTCAACTACCTGATTCCCAAAGACGTGTTCCTGCTGATCGCTTCGCTGGCAACATTTGCCACGGTCTGGGTCTGGCTGATGATTCTGCTGACGCAGGTTGCAATGCGCCGTTCGATGAGCCGCGAAGAGACCGCACAACTGAAATTCGCGGTGCCGTTCTGGCCTTACGGGCCTGCCGCCGCCATCGTCTTCATGCTGTTCATCTTCGGCGTGCTGGGCTATTTCCCGGACAACCGTGCAGCCTTGATCGTCGGCGCAATCTGGATTGTGCTGCTGCTCATCGCCTACGGGGTGTGGGTCAAGCCGAAGGCGCTCAACAAACCCCACTGACCAAAGAGGCCCGAAATGAAAACGCTCTGGAAACACTGTCACATCGCAAGCATGGCGCACGGCAAATACTCGATCATCGAGGATGCCGCCATCGTGACCTCCGGAGCGCTCATCGAGTGGATCGGGCCTGAAACCGAGCTGGCCGAGCAGGAGCATGACAACTGCATCGATCTGGGCGGCGCATGGGTGACGCCCGGCCTGATCGACTGCCACACGCACACCGTGTTTGGCGGCAACCGCAGCGGTGAGTTCGAACAGCGTCTGCAGGGTGTGAGCTACGCCGAGATCGCCGCAGCAGGCGGCGGTATTGCAAGCACGGTGCGCGCTACTCGTGCGGCCAGTGAAGATGAGCTGTACGCCAGCGCCGAGCGGCGCTTGCGGCACTTGCTCAAGGACGGCGTGACTACCGTCGAGATGAAGTCAGGTTATGGGCTGGACCTGGAAAACGAGCGCAAGATCCTTCGGGTGATCCGCCGCCTGGGCAATACCCAACCGGTCACCGTACGCGCCACTTGCCTGGCCGCCCATGCGCTGCCACCGGAATACGCCGATCGCGCCGACGACTACATCAAGCACATCTGCAACGACATGCTGCCGGCACTGGCTGCCGAAGGGCTGGTGGATGCCGTGGACGCTTTCTGTGAATACTTGGCGTTTTCGCCCGCGCAGGTCGAGCAGGTATTCATCAGCGCAGGGCAACTGGCACTGCCGGTCAAACTGCATGCCGAGCAGTTGTCCTCATTGGGTGGCTCTAGCCTCGCGGCACGTTACAAGGCTCTGTCGGCGGACCATCTGGAGTTCATGACCGAGGACGACGCCATCGCCATGGCCGCTGCCGGGACTGTCGCGGTGCTACTGCCGGGGGCGTTTTACTTCCTCCGTGAAACGCAACTGCCGCCGATGGACGCGCTGCGCAAGCACGGCGTGCCGATTGCGATTTCCACAGACCTCAACCCTGGCACCTCGCCGGGCCTGTCATTGCGCCTGATGCTGAACATGGCCTGCACGCTGTTTCGCATGACGCCCGAAGAAGCACTGGCGGGGGTGACGTTCAATGCCGCCAGGGCGTTGGGCATGAGCGCGACCCACGGCTCGCTGGAGGTCGGCAAGGTGGCGGATTTCATCGCCTGGAACATTGAACGGCCGGCTGATCTGGCCTACTGGCTGGGCGGCGATCTGGACAAACGTATCGTGCGCCACGGCGTCGAATCATCGATCTGAAGGAGAGCCCTGTGGATAACGTTCTGACATTCAAACGTGGCCGCGTTCCGCTGCTGATCAGCATGCCGCATGCCGGTGTGAAACTGACCCCGGTGGTCGAAGCCGCGCTGGTGGACGAAGCCTTGAGCCTGCCGGACACCGACTGGCACATTCCGCGTTTGTATGACTTTGCCGCTGAATTGGGCGCCAGCACCCTGGCCGCCGAATACTCGCGTTTTGTCATCGATCTTAATCGGCCCTCCGACGACAAACCGATGTACGCTGGCGCGACTACTGGCCTGTTCCCGTCGATTCTGTTCGATGGCGTGCCGCTGTTCAAAGATGGTCAGACGCCGAGTGCCGAAGAGCGGGCGCTGTATCTGCAGCAGATCTGGACGCCCTATCACCAGACGCTGGAACAGGAGCTGCAGCGCATGCGTGACGAGTTCGGCTATGCGCTGCTGTTCGACGCCCACTCGATTCGCGGGCACATTCCGCATTTGTTCGACGGTCGCCTGCCGGACTTCAACCTCGGTACCTTCAATGGTGCAAGCTGCGACCCGCAGCTGGCCAGCCGAATGGAGCAGGTCTGCGCTGCGGCCAAGGACTACAGCCATGTGTTGAACGGGCGCTTTAAAGGCGGCCACATCACCCGCCACTATGGCGACCCGGCCAACAACATCCATGCGGTGCAACTGGAACTGGCGCAAAGCACCTACATGGACGAGTTCGTGCCCTTCCACTACCGCCCGGACCTGGCCGAGCCGACCCGCGCGGTGCTGAAACCGTTGCTGGAAACCTTCATCGCCTGGGGACAGGAGCGGTTCGGCTGACAACGTCGGACGCAGAGCGTCCAGAAAAGCGCTACCACGCGGAGCGTGGGAGCGATAGCCAATGCCTCTGTGGGAGTGAGCTTGCTCACGAAGACGGCCGATAGCAACACCGATTATCGTTCCCATGCTCCGCGTGGGAATGCCGTTCTGGACGCTCCGCGTCCGCCCTTCAACGCCCTCGACTGTTCACTTCTTGAGCAACCGCAGCCCGTTGAACACCACCAGCAAACTCACGCCCATGTCGGCAAACACGGCCATCCACATGGTCGCCATGCCCGCAAACGTGATGCCGATAAACAACACCTTGATCGCGATTGCCAGAACGATGTTCTGCTTGAGCACTGCCGAGGTCCGACGGGACAAGCGAATGAACGTCGGTATCTTGCGCAGATCATCGTCCATCAGGGCGACATCTGCCGTCTCGATAGCAGTATCAGTACCTGCCGCCGCCATCGCAAAACCAATCTCGGCCCGAGCCAGCGCGGGCGCATCATTGATGCCGTCACCCACCATGCCCACACGATGGTTGCGAGCATAAAGGGCCTCAATGGCACTCAGCTTGTCGGCAGGCAACAAGTTGCCTTGCGCTTCGTCGATACCGACCTGGTCGGCAATCGCCTTGGCGGTGTGCGGATTGTCGCCAGTCAGCATGACGGTCTTGATACCCAGTTCATGCAACTGAGCGATGGCTTCACGGCTGGTTTCCTTGACAGTGTCAGCCACCGCAAACAGCGCGATAGGACCGGAGGTGTCCAGCAACAGCACCACGGTCTTGCCCTGCATTTCCAGAACATCGAGCTTCGCCTCCAGCTCCGGCGAACACAGACCCAGCTCTTCAACCAGCCGATGGTTGCCCAGGTGGTACATCTGGCCGTTGATTGCGCCCTTCACACCGCGTCCACCCAAGGCTTCAAACGCCGTGACCTCATGCAGCTTCAGGCTGCCGTCGGCCGCCTTGGCAATCGCCTGGGAAACCGGGTGATCGGAGCGACCCGCAAGACTCGCAGCAATAGCCGGCGCACTGTCGGCGACCGTCGGGTCCAGCGGTACGTAGTCGGTCTGCACCGGCTTGCCGTGGGTCAGCGTGCCGGTCTTGTCGAGGGCCAGGTAATCAAGCTTCTCGCCCATTTCCAGATAAACGCCGCCCTTGATCAGGATGCCTTTGCGCGCCGCTGCCGCCAGACCACTGACGATGGTCACCGGCGTAGAAATCACCAGCGCACAGGGGCAAGCGACTACCAATAACACTAGCGCGCGGTAGACCCAGTCAAACCACTCACCGCCAAAAAACAGCGGCGCAATCAGCGCCACGCCCAAGGCGACAACGAACACCACCGGCGTATAGATGCGCGAGAAGCTGTCGACAAAGCGCTGGGTCGGCGCGCGTGAACCCTGGGCCGCCTCAACCGCATGGATGATGCGCGCCAGCGTCGAATTGTTCGCCGCAGCGGTTACACGGTATTCCAGCGATCCCGCCTGATTGATAGTGCCCGCGAAGACCTTGTCGCCGACAGTCTTCTCGACGGGCAGGCTTTCACCTGTGATCGACGCTTGATCGATAGTCGAGTTACCGGACACTACCTCACCGTCGAGCCCGACGCGCTCACCTGGCTTGATTCGGACAATAGCGCCAATTTCGACGTTTTTGGCTTCAATTTCCTGCCAACTGCCGTCCGCCTGTTTAACGGTGGCCAGTTCCGGCGTTAACTGCATCAGCCCGCTGATTGCGTTGCGCGCACGGTCGAGGGACTTGGCTTCGATCAACTCGGCCACGGTGAACAGAAACATCACCATTGCCGCTTCCGGCCACTGACCGATCAGAATTGCACCGGTCACCGCAATGCTCATCAGGGCATTGATATTCAGGTTGAAGTTCTTGAGCGCGATCCAGCCCTTCTTGTAGGTCGTCAGCCCACAACTGAAGATCGACACCAGTGCCAGCAGCGCAACGACCCAGGTAGGGCCGAGTGACGCCAGATGGACCACTTCAGCACCCAGCGCAGTAACGCCGGACAATGCCAGCGGCCACCAGTGTTTCTTCACGACCGGAGCCGGCTGGTCAGACGCTGCGCCCTCCTCGACCGGCTCGGCCTGCATGCCCAGCGAACTGATGGCGTCACGAATCGGGTCGGTAGACGGCAGATCGTGCCAGACGCCCAGCAGGCGATTGATCAGGTTGAACTCAAGCTTCTGCACCCCGGCAAGCTTGCCCAGCTTGTTCTGGATCAGGGTTTGCTCGGTCGGGCAATCCATGGCTTCGATACGAAAGCTGCTCAAGCGACTACCTGATGCCAGCGCATCGTTAAAGGTCACCACAGCAGGTTGTGCATCGCTGGAGCAGCATGCATGAGAATGTTCTACGGGCTTTTGCTCAGGCGCATGCTCGCCGTGGTCATGATCGTGGTCGTGGTCATGTGCGGGGGAATTCTTGATCGTCGTGCCCATTCGTTGTGGCTCCAGGATTCTGCTTGTTGCCAAGTGAACACCCTGTAGCCACTATAGGGTCAAGCACTCAAACGAGATGAGTCCAAATGAAAATCGGCGAACTGGCAAAACTGACTGACACACAGGTCGAAACCATCCGCTATTACGAGCGCGAAGGCCTGCTGCCCGCACCTGCTCGCAGCGATGGCAACTACCGGCTGTACACCCAGGCACACATGGAGCGCCTGTCGTTCATCCGCAACTGCCGCAGCCTGGACATGACCCTGGAGGAAATCCGCAACCTGCTCAGCCTGCGCGACAGCCCGCAGGACCAGTGCGAAAGCGTCAACGCGCTGATCGACGAACACATCGAACACGTCAACGCCCGGGTCGCGAGCCTGCAAGCACTTCAGGAACAACTACTCGACCTGCGCCGCCGCTGCAGCGATGGCGCGGCAGAACACTGCGCGATACTTGAGAGGCTGGAGGTGACGGGCGCTGTTGCAGCGCCAGAGGGCGAGGCTTCACATGTGGGGAGGAGTCATGGGCATTGAGACAGGTTTGAAATCTCTGGTTCAGCGCTGCGCAGCCTGCACCACCGCCACAAGCTCAGTGATCGCCTTTACGAGCTGATCCTTGGCAGCTTTCTCTTTCGCTGCCTCTTCACGCGCCCGCCCAGAATCAGCGCGCTTGAACGCTTCGCGTACTTCCTCGCTGAAGACGCTGATCGAGACGATATTTTCCTGCCGAAAACCAATAGGTCTGAGCGGTGTGTCGCTTGGATAATCGGTGGTGTACACCACTCTGAGGGTGTCTTTATCCCGATAGCCACTGACGGTGGGAATGAGCAGAATCTCCTGATTCACACCCGTCACTTCGGTAGGGGCTCCGACATCCATGATGTAGCCGACGTAGACCTTTCGATCTGCCATCGTGATCATCACTTCATCCTTTTCGACAAATGCATCGAAAAGAGTCGAGCAGATAGGGCTGTGATCTACAGACTCGCCCAGCAGATAGGCCACAATTTCTTCTTTTTACTGGCGCCCAGTTGCCACTTGAGAATCCTGACAGTAATAAAGGCCCCCAGACTTGGCATCGCCAAGGTCAGTAAACCTGACAAGGCACCGTGGGATCCTTCAGGCACACCAAAAAGCCGCTGACGAGTAGTGGCAGCAGAAGTAAAAAAGCCATTTATCAGGATTCGGCTTGCGGTGTGACCAGTTTTTTAGCCTTGTCGCGAGAGGAGCGAACCAAGGCTTCGATTTCTTTGGCGTCCATGGACATGCGGCCACCCCTTACCACCAGAGAGTCGATGCTCTTGATTGCCTGCATGAAGGCCTCGTCTTCAGCCTTCTTCGTATCGCTACGATGTCCAATCCGATTGAAAAACATAGTCGATTCCATTGAACAGGGTCAGGGGATTTACGCCAAAACTATAGCACAGCGCTAAATTCGCTCTCTTACGGGCTCAAACCGCCATCGGCGCCGTCATTGCCGGGTGATGCTGATAGCCTTCCAGTGAAAAGTCCGAAGGCTCGATCAGTTCCAGCCATTCAGGCTGATAAACGCCGGTCTTGGCAAACTCGGGCACGCGCTCGGAGATCACCAGTTTTGGCATCGGGTACGGCTCGCGGGTCATTTGCTCGTTGAGCATGTCCAGGTGGTTCTCGTACACATGGGCATCGCCGATGAAGTAGGTGAACCAGCGCGGCGTGTAGCCGGTCAGGCGGCCGATGAGGCTGAGCAGCGCGGCGCCTTCGGTCAGGTTGAACGGCGTGCCGAGACCGAGGTCGTTGGAGCGGATGTACAGCGTCAGCGAGATTTCGCGGGTCTGCGGGTTCGGGTGCAGCTGGTACAGCAGGTGGCACGGCGGCAGGGCCATTTCATCGAGCTGTGCGCAGTTCCAGCCGTGGAACAGGATCCGGCGGCTGCCTGGGTCATTGATGATGGTGTCGACGCATTGGCGAATCTGGTCGATGGCCTTGTACAGGACCACGAACGACTGACCGTCTTCTTCGGATTCGGCAATCTGACGATACCCCTGGCCCAGCGCCAGTTCGATGGCCGCGACATTGCCGGCATCGATACGCTTGTAGGCTGGCCACTTGCGCCATTGCACGCCATAGATTTCGCCCAGATCGTCCTCGCCCTTGCGGAACGGGTTGTTCAGCCACTGAGCGTTTTCGTTGGCGTTCTGATCCCAGACCTTGCAGCCCAGTTCGCGGAATTCGGCGGCGTTGTTCACGCCACGCAGAAAGCCGACCATCTCGCCGATGGCCGATTTGAAGGCCATGCGCCGTGTGGTGATCGCCGGAAAACCTTCCTGCAAGTCATAACGCAGCATCGCACCCGGAAAGCTGATGGTGTTCACGCCGGTACGGTTGGCTTGCAAGGTCCCGTGCTTGATCACATGCGCGACCAGTTCCAGATATTGCTTCATAAATCACCTGCCTTGTTGAACGCGCCGGGTGCTGACACCCGGCGTTTCGGTATTAAGCCGCTGCCTTGCTGGCAGACGGTTCGCGCTTGTAGGCCAGCCAGATCAGGAACAAGCCGGCGATGATCATCGGCAGACTGAGGATCTGGCCCATGGTCACCCAGCCCCACGCCAGATAGCCCAACTGGGCGTCAGGAACGCGGACGAACTCGACCACAAAGCGGAAGATCCCGTAAAACAGCGCAAACATGCCGGAAACGGCCATGGTCGGGCGCGGCTTGCGGGCGTACAGATTGAGGATGATGAACAGTGCCACGCCTTCCAGTGCGAACTGATACAGCTGCGAAGGATGACGCGCCAGTTGCGCAGGGTCGCTGAACGGCGGGAAAACCATGGCCCACGGCACGTCGGTCGGCTTGCCCCACAGCTCAGCATTGATGAAGTTGCCGATACGCCCGGCACCCAGGCCGATAGGCACCAGCGGGGCGACGAAGTCCATCAGCTGGAAGAAGCTCTTACCGTTGCGTTTGCCAAACCACCAGGCCGCAATCATCACACCGACAAAGCCGCCATGGAACGCCATGCCGCCCTTCCAGACCTCGAATATCAATAGAGGATTGGCGATGTAGGCCGACAGGTCGTAGAACAGCACATAGCCCAGCCGCCCGCCGACGATCACGCCCATAGCCAGCCAGAAAATCAGGTCGGAGAGTTTTTCCTTGGTCCAGGTCGGGTCGAATTTGTTGAGACGACGCGACGCGAGCAGCCAGGCGCCACCGATGCCGACCAGGTACATCAACCCGTACCAGTGAATTTGCAGCGGGCCGATAGCGACGGCTACCGGGTCAATCTGCGGGTAAGGCAGCATTGCGACTCCTCAATTGGAACGCCCTTGCGAGCGACTGAATCAGGCGCGCATGTTACCGGAGCCCGGCAGGATGCTCTAGCGGCTACCGATGGAAGCCAGCTGAACGAAGTGAAAAAAGGTGCACCTGATGTGTCTGGCGGTGACGAAGCGGGGTTATCGCTCCCAAGCTCCGCGTGGTAGCGCCTTTCTGGACGCTCCGCGTCCGATCTTGAACACGCGGCGTGGCGCAGATTTGTGACGCGGAGCGTCACCCAAGGCATTCCTACGCTGGAGCGTGAGGAACGATCACCTCACTATCGTGCGGCGCTCCGCGTCGCATGCAGTTCTGGACGCTCTGCGTCCGATCTTGAACACGCGGCGCGGCACAGATTTATGACGCGGAGCGTCACCCACGGCATTCCCACGCTGGAGCGTGAGGAACGATCACCTCACTATCGTGCGGCGCTCTGCGTCGCATGCAGTTCTGGACGCTCTGCGTCCGATCTTGAGCGGGCGGCGCGGCGCAGATTTGTGACGCGGAGCGTCACGCAAGGCATTCCTACGCTGGAGCGTGAGGAACGATCACCTCACTATCGTGCGGCGCTCTGCGTCGCATGCAGTTCTGGACGCTCTGCGTC